>JAHIFK010000131.1 GCA_018900975.1 Methanobacteriota archaeon | reverse complement strand
GGTATAGCGGAGAAAAATTATTTGAAGTCAATTGGAGTAAATTACTAAAGTAAAGCTGCTACGACCAAAAATTAGCTAAATTCTTGAAGGCACATGGGTGCTTGATAGTGGTTTCAATTTATGGTTGGGAAACTTGGGTTTCAAAGAACTTATTGAGATATTCTTTACAGTTCATGATCCAACGACACTCGATAGACAGGGAACAGATGTGGGCACTCAATATCGTTCAGTTATATTTTATCGCACAAAAGAACAGGAAAAGGTTGCCAGAGAAGTTATAAAGGAGCTCGAAGTGGCAAAAATCTGGAGTGCTCCGATCGTAACAGAGCTCGCACCGTTCAAAGTGTTCTACCCTGCTGAGGAGTATCACCAGGAATACTTCAGACGGAATCCTGACCAGATGTATTGCAGCGCAGTGATATCCCCAAAGGTAGCCAGATTCCGAAAACGATATTCTGCGATGCTAAGGAATAAATGACTGCCAGAATATCCCGGCACAATACGTATGCTTTTTAAGTAATTCATCTAAGAATTTACCTTTGCCTATGAAAATCTTTATTTTTTCCAGAAATTCTTTTGAAGTTTCCAAGGAAGCTCGAGCCTCTTTCTCATCTATGAGAAAATCAAGCCCATAAATCGCATCGTGCCTGAATCTTCTGTATGAATCAAGGATATTTGATAAAGTCTCAAGTTCCGGATACTTTTCTACGATATAGACAGGGATACATTCATGGCTGCGCTCTTTTATACCGTCCCTGAAAAGGATCGCTCGTGCCGCATGAAACATTGCTGTATAACTCAAGATCGCAACAACCCTGTATCGATGTATAGTAAGATTTTCTACAGCGTCTTCGATATTTTCCATGGAAAGCTTGATTGAACGATCAGCATTCTCCATATCAGGAGATATTCTTTTCAGCAAACCTCTTCTTCGATTCCCAAATACTGAGATTTTCGGTGTTTTACTTTTCCAAATTCGTCACGGTAGTTCTCACGTTCATAAACATACACTCTGTTCCCTCGTTTGATTCTTGATTTTGCCAAGTAGCCTATCAAACCCTTAATGTCAGGTTATATTTAGGTGAAAAACAGATGTATATACAAATATGAGAACATTTCTGGTGTCAATTCAAAAAGAAGACAAATTCTATGTTGCAAGATGTCCCGAACTCGGTGTAACTTCACAGGGAAAAAACATTGAAGAGGCACAGGCAAATATTAAAGAAGCTATTGAGCTTTATATCGAAAGTTTCGGAGAAGATCTGCCGCGTGAGATACCCAAGCCGCTCTGGACCACAATTGAAGTAGCCCATGCCTAACTGCCAGTTGTTTCAGGGAAAGAACTCATCGCTGCGCTTAAATAGGCAGGATTCGTTGAAGTCAGGCAAAAGGGCAGCCATGTATCGCTTGAAAAGATTACACAAGAGTCAACCTATAGAACCGTTGTTCCGCTGCATCAGGAACTCGCAAAAGGAACACTTATTGATATACTTCACCAAACAGGTTTGAGCAGGGAAGATTTGCTGGAATTGATTTAAATCCCTGCCCCTCATGACTCGCAGAACCCAGCCCCCTTCCCCCCGCGCGCCTCCAATGGCGCAGCTCAGCAAACAGCGAGCGCCTGCGCCGGTCTCTGCCCGAAGGCGCCTGAGCGCGTCCACATTTTCCTGAAGTTCATCGAGGTGGGCAACGATGCGGCGCTGTTCGGGGAGGTCGGGAAATTCATTCGCTCTTATCAGTAAGGTTTAATATGTTCAAATTCTGATATCAAACGAAAAGGGTTTTAAGGCGAAAGAAGACGGTAAAGATATCATATACCAGGTGACTGTTACATTTAATGTTGGTGCTCTCAAGGCAATTGGATCAAATCAAACATCGAATCTGAAGCTGTAAATTATTTTTTTGCATTTTAAGTTCCAGAACATAACATCACACAATATATATGGCCTTCATTAAATATAAATATTCCAGCGGTAAACCTGAATATTTAAGAGCTAAAAACAATAGCTATAGGTGGTGTCTGAGACATAAATGTCATACTAATTGAAACGATCACTTATTTATCCATTCTGGATCATAATCCCTAATGCTCATCTTATCATTGAACATGAACAATGGTTTCTTATAGAAATTACGAATATAAACCACTGGTGTCGTGAACATTATTTGATGAGTATTATTGATTGCATACTCGTACCATATATCTCTTATGTATGTGCCGTCATCAAAGTATAGATATCCGCCCACAACTATCGCTTTGTGTCCCTTTGCCCTGTGGATGCTTACCCAGACAAAGGCTTCATCTTCGCAATCTCCCTGCCCGATCATAAGGGTGTAATCAGGATTCTGCCAGTAATCTGTGCTATCCGATTTGTAATCGATCTGTATTTCGTCAGTATTATTTGCAAAATAGCGAATTATTGGATCATCAGGTGTTATGTATTTTGATGGACTCATTGCAGTCCAGAAATAATCATAATTAGAACGAGCATCAACATTATAATTCAATAATCTTACGTTTTCAAAATCAGGAGCTTCAAACTCGGATAATGTTTTTTGACCTGCAGAAGAGGGGATAAATATAATCATACATGCCACAGATAGTATTATCAAGCTCTTTAAATTCACTTTCCAGTTCATATTCCAATTCTCCTCGGTCGTCATATCTCATTATCAGGAATGCTTGCACAAACGCTTCAATTCTGTTAGCACTATTTTTCACAACTGCGATTATTATCCCAACAATTGCCGGACGTTCCTTTCAACACCCCAATAAATCAACATATTAAAATTCACCAACACAAATTGAAATGGTCACTATACAAGGAAGAAGTAATATATTCGAGCCAATTAGGTCACCCCAGCCCCTCCACTGGCGCAGCCCCGCTGGCAGCGCGCACTTGATAAAAATATATCTCCCCGAAAGCGCACACGGGTGAAATAGAACATAAGGATGCTTAACTAGGTTTAAATTTGATCCAGTTCAACAAATTCAACCAAGCGCCGCTTTCACAAAAGCCAGAAATGGCGGTGAAGGCTTACCCGGTCTTGACTTGAACTCAGGATGGAACTGGGAACTGAAAAAGAACTTATGTCCTGATATCTCAGCTATCTCCATCCTGTGTTCGTTCTTCCCGCTAAATTTCATTCCTTTTGCTTCGATCTGCGCAATGTACTTAGGGTTCACTTCATACCTGTGCCTGTGGCGCTCAACAAGAGTAGATGCCCCATATATCCTGCTCGCGATCGAACCTTCTGTCAGGACGGCTTCATAGTCCCCGAGTCGCATTGTTCCGCCCATGTCTTTAACGTTTTCCTGCTCAGGGAGAAGGTCTATAACCGGATGTTCGGACTTTGCAAGCTCAGAGCTGTTCGCATCCTTTAGCCCTACAATGTTCCTTGCGAATTCGATAACGGCAAGCTGCATTCCGAGGCAAAGACCGAGATAAGGGACATTATGTTCGCGCGCGTATTTTATCGCCATTATCTTACCTTCTGTCCCCCGCACTCCGAAGCCGCCGGGGACCAGGATGCCGTTGTATTTTTGCAGTGTATCTATGGTTTCAGGTTTTCTCTCGAACTCTTCTGCATCGATCCAATCGATCTTTATCCGGCATTTACATTCTATCCCTGCATGCTTGAGCGACTCATTGATGCTGATGTAGGAGTCGCCAAGATGTGCATATTTCCCCACAACTCCGATGCGTATCTCCTTATCAATGGCAGCCATCTTTTTCATTAACTCATCCCATTCATGCGTTTCTTCCTTTGGTGTAAGATTGAGTTTTTCCATCAGATAATCGGATAATCCTTCCTTTTCCATGAGTGTCGGAACGTAATAGATATCTCGCGCATCATGCGCGCTTACTACCGCTCTCGCAGGAACGTCGCAGAACAGGGCGATCTTGGATTTAGTATCATCAAGAACAGGCTCCTTGCACCGCGCCACTATCGCATCAGGCTGAAGACCCAGGCTTCGCAGTTCCTTCACTGAATGCTGTGTGGGTTTTGTCTTCTGCTCACCTTGCGTATCAAGGGGCACAAGGGTCACATGCACGAAGGCAACATCCTCTTCTTTTTCTTCGCTGTGCATCTGCCTCACAGATTCAAGGAAAGGCATGCTCTCTATGTCGCCCACTGTGCCGCCTATTTCTATTATGCAAATATCTGCGCCAGTCTTTTTTGCCACTTTCCTGATGCGCTCTTTAATCTCATTGGTAATGTGCGGGATTATCTGTACTGTCTTTCCTAAATAGTCCCCACGGCGCTCTTTTTCGATGACGGTCTGATAAACTTTTCCTGTTGTGATGTTGTGCTCTCGCGTGAGTTCGATGTCAAGGAAGCGCTCATAGTTCCCAAGGTCAAGGTCAACTTCGCCCCCGTCTTTTAACACAAAAACTTCGCCGTGCTGATACGGGCTCATTGTCCCGGCGTCGATATTGATATAAGGGTCTATCTTGATGGCAGTTATCTTGAAGCCTTTGTTTTTCAGGATCCGTCCGATCGAGGCAGCTGTTATTCCTTTTCCCAGCCCGCTCATCACACCTCCGGTGACTATGATATACTTCATGCCCTTCTTTTTAGGCAAGCATCGGCAATATATTTAATGGAGCGATTTTGAATTGCCTGAATTTTTTCGGGTTACCAGATACAAAAAGGTTATAATCTTTTTTGTTTAAGTTGGGCTTTATTTTATCACATATAATTAAATTTTATATAACTTGACTATTTTTAGAAATGTTATAAATACCATAACAGACGATAATATTATCGGGTGATATTATGAAAAGAACTTTAACTGTAATGGCAATAGCCCTGCTGATACTACTTTCAAATACAGCAGGCGCAGTAAGCATAAATAAAGATGTGACTGATACGATAAGACTCGAGCAGAATTATAGGCTCAAGCTGGTCAGTATTGACGAGAGCGGCCCTGTAAGGTCAGCAGTGCTGGATTTGAATCCGGGAGAAAAAATTACGATATTATACGGCGAGAATTTCAGCATTTACAGAAAGGGGACCCTTGTTGTAGAAGGAAAGCTTAATTCGATTTTTATTGGAGCCACTGCGGAACTGATCCAGATAAGAGACCTTGTCCAGTATGATGAAAACGGTATTGTTATCCTGACCCTGGACAAAGTAACCCTGTTTAGGCCCTACCATCCGCCCATCAAGTTCACACCTGCTTCAGAGACGTTTAAATTGAAACAGGGTTATGACCTTGTTCTAATGGCTGCTGATGACAGGGCGACACCACAGCAGATATGGCTCCGACTTTTCCGGAATGGAGAAGCAGTGGATGATCGTGTCGTGGCATTGGGCGAAAGCTTCAATATGTATGACGGCAGCGCGCTCATAGTAACATCAACATTTGACCAGATTTTCCAGGGCACAGAGAGCTTAATGGTCGAGCTAACTGAGCTTTCCCAGTACAATAGGAATACAGGCATGCTGATGTTATATCAGGATAGGGTGATGATGGAGTTATCCTGAATTTAAGAAGTCTAAGAGATGGTTTTTTTATTTTTCTTTTTTTCATATTTTTCCAGCGTTTAAAACCAAAACTATTATACCTGATAAATCCAAGTTTCACTATGAATTCTCTATTGGTGGTATAACATGGTTACCATAGACCCCTGTGAGAGGCTAAAGATCATCCAGAAGCAGCTTATCCCATCCATCATCAGCAGCGCAAGTCTTGAGATAGATACCCTTGATATCAAGGCAGCAATTGAAAAAAATCTGCCAGACCTTGAAAAACAATGCTACGAGCTTGCTGACAGGTGTGAGAAAAAGTTCCCTGGATGCAGTACTGAGATCGAATTGTGCAACAGGGAGAAGATAAAAGAGACATTCCAGGAAACGAGGGAGAAGATAGAAAAAATATGGTTGGAAAAGGAGAAAAGTGAAGTTGAGGGGGAGGGGTAGTAGCGGATAAAACTTTCATATATCACTTCGCGTTCTTATCTTCCTGCCAGAGCCCGAATGTATTATTCTCGGTATCAACGCATATTGCAAGATAGCCCCAGCCTGCCACGGCTGTTCTTGGCATGATGATGTTGCCGCCCAGCGTCTTGACCTTTATTATGTATTCTTCAACCGAAGGTACACCGATGTAGTTCATAGTAGTTTGCCCGGGTTGTCCTCTTACCCCCATCCCACCGCCTACTCCTGCATTCCCGTTCAAGTCTTTTGTCTCTATAAGGAAAAAGGGTGTGGGCATCGGTACCCGAGTGAATTTCCAATCGAACAGCTTTTCGTAAAATTTCTTTGCTCTGTCTACATTATCCGCAGGCAGGTCAAAATGTGCAATCGTTGGCATTACTAACACCTCAAATTATACTATGCATTTCAGGATTAATAACTGTTGGGGCGATTTACTTGCGAAGCCTCTTCTGGATCTTCTCATCAGTCAATTCCCGCAGCGCATCCGAGGCGATCCATTTAGCCGCTTTCGAGTCAATTTTCTGGATATCATTTGCGGTCAAAATCGCAGCCCGGTTCAAATCCAGGTTCCGCTTACCTATCTGCCGAAGCGCCCAGTTCACAGCTTTTTTGACAAAGTTCCTCTCATCCAGAGCCCCCCTTTTGATCAATGGCAGGAACTCAAGGAACTTCTCATCCCCTGCCTTCTTATCGTGAACAGATAGCGAAGCCATCAGGACAAATCCTGCCCTCCTGACGAACTCTTCTTCTCTCCCGCTCCACTCATGCGCCTTCTGGTAGGCAAAGTGTGTCTTATCAAAGAGGTTGCTGCATACCTGGTCGCACACGTCCCACGAATCAATCTCAGCCACCCAGCGTTCCATCTGCTCCCCGGTCACTTCTTTGGGGTCATCAACCATTCCCGCAAGTATCCGCGCCTCGTGGATGCCGGATGACCATAACTCCTGTGCAAGGGCATGGTTTTTCCCGATCTCTTTTGCCATCTTCCTGATGGCAGGAATGTATACGCCTAAGGTATTATCAGGATTGATGCCGAAACGCGCCATGCCAGCTGCTGCTTCGGGATCTGCGAGGGACTTAAGCTGCTTGAGGTATTTTTCTAACATCAATGCATTTCATGGTAGGATGAAGACAAATAGTTTTCAATCATTCTCAGGGTTCATCATTAAAACCGACAAAAAGAATGGGATTTCGTATTATTTTGAAATTATTATATATTATATAAAGTTTTTCAATCGTTTTGCCGTCGATTCCTGCTTTCAATAATCTGACTCTCTCCTGAGAAGTTTCTAACATTCACTTCCTCCTATCCTATCCGTTTTCCTGGAAATAATTGAATTCGAGCCTGTTTTATAATTATAACAGCAGTTTGGCAAGAGGAGCTTCACCATACTGCTGAAGTTGCTGAACTACCTACCATTTTTCCTATAATCATAAAATGTATTTAAACGTATATATACATTTTCTAATAATATTATTATAACGATAGTTATAATGATTATGTTAATTTAGATGAGGTGATCATTTCTGCCCTTAAGGATAAATTCATCATTTGAATCCTGTTATCCAGTCCATATATACAAGGCGCACCTGCCCAATGTGATCGCTGACCTATTTCAAACAAAGAGAAGTTATTTATCTATCTGAATATAATTTCATACTGTAATGAAGAAAATTTTCCTGATAATGATCATTCTATCCCTCCTGGTATCAGGCTGCGAAAATAGATCGCCTGAGGGAACGCAAACCGAAAATCATATAATCCAAAATTACACATCTTCCGGGTCAAGGGAAATATTTTCAATATCCTCTCCCGACTGGGAAGCGATAGCCTCTGATGACCCGTTCAACAACATAACTTTGAGAAAAGGGCAATGCACTTTCGCACTGAACGTTGTCGATGCGCCGCATGACTGGTATGAGAAAGCCGTAAAAGAATTTATTAAGAACAACAGTGGAACTATTCTGACAGAATCTCCGCTATCCTACACTTTGACAGGCGATGGATATACCTTCAAAACACGGACTAAAGCTCTCTTCTGCGATGATAGAACGAATTTTGCTTTATTTACCTGCCTTGAAAGCCAGTTCGATGAAAAAAAGGCAGTGGAGATCTTTGACTCGATGAGCTGTAAAAAAGAGTGGAAAACACCAGTTAGAACGAATAAGAAGCTTGGTCTTTTGGTGTCCCCGCAGAACGCGACCGATATCAAAAGCTATTACCAGGCATACAATCTTGCAAGGGATAACGGCGTTCAGATGACGCATCAATATGCCTCATGGGGCGAGAACAACTGGGCAAACAACGATCTTGTTTTTGGAACAATAAAGAATAAAGGTCTGAAGACGTCTGTTGCCTTCAGCGTCATTCATACATCTGTCATCGGAAAGCTGCCTGAAGATATCGAATTCAGGGGCTGGGACGATCCAGCGTTGATATCAGGGTTTTCGGATTTTGCAATAGCCTATATAGAGAGGTACAGGGATGTGATCGAATACGTGGAGATCGGGAATGAAGTCGATATTTACTTATACAATCATAAGGACGAACTGGGATCATATAAGATCTTTTACAAAAAGGTCTACGATAACATAAAAAAATCCCATCCTGATATCAAAGTAGGAACGGTCTTTGCCTACCACACGTTAAAAAGCAACAACAACTTCGATGTTTACAGGACATTATCGCCGATAGGGGATTTTGACGCTTTCACGCTGTATATTTATAATCCGGGCTTTGTATTTGACCGGGAACCAATTGAGATATACAAACACCTTCAGGAAATTGAAAAGCTGACAGGCGATAGGGAGTTCGCCCTTGAGGAAGTGGGCTGGAACGCATACAGCGGACTTGGTGGCACTGAGGAAGACCAGAGGATGGCGGTTTCATACTTCTTCGATTATCTGGAAAAGGCGCCGGAGAGGCTTGAGTTCTTGACCTGGTTCATTCTCCACGATGGCACAGAAAAAGGTTGTATGGAATCAGCAAAGACTTTCATAGAGCCGGGTGATCCTATCCTTAATAATGATAAGGTTATGAGTGATTTCTCAGACTTTATATGCTATCTGGGGCTTATCAGGTCGGATGGGACGCCGCGGGCAGGGTGGTATGAGTTCACGGAGCAGGCGCACGAGTATGGTGGGTCTCGTTAACATCTTGAATGCCTTCTATATTCAACAGGTAATGATATTTATATTCTAGTAATATTTATTGTGTTTTCTCGGTTGAATATTTTTGGTATTATTTCGGTTCAGGTTCAGAAGTCGAATCAGGTACAGGGATAGGTTTAGGTTCCGGAATCGGTTCGGGGGGTTTAGGATTGGGCGGTGGTTGTTGATACTTGTTCGGTTCAATGCTTTCTTTATTGCTTAAGTCTCCCATATATTCACTCTCCACATTTTCTTATATAATTCAATTGGAAATAACATGTATTTAAGTCCTTTTCTTTGCAGGTGTTTACGCTCTCATTCCTGTTATCCTGTCCATATATACATGGGACGCCTGCCCAAAGGGAATCGCTAACCTCTATCACATGAATACTAGCCTGAAGCTGCCTATCGAGACAGAGCCGGGCGGGATAAGGCTGAAAATGGAAGGGGGAGGCAAGAAAAAAAGGAACCGCAGATGAAGGCGCCCAGAGTCACGAGCCTCCAGAGTCACGAGCCTCCAGAGTCACGAGCCTCCAGAGTCGCGCCTCTGGAGGGCGCATACACGTATGCCCTCACAGGGCATACGTGGGTACCAAGTCGAGAAGTGTAGCTTTCGGAGTCGGCGTGTCCACGTATGCCCTGCGGGGCATACGTGTGCGCGGAGTCGAGAACCCGCAGGGTTTCGGCGTGATGAACGCTGATTTAATGTGCCGGAACATCCTTAAAATTAGGGATTGTCCTTTAAATTGTGACCTGTCTGTATTAATTGACTTGTTGTTTGGGATGATGAAATAATATTCATCAAGGAGGAAGGAACACGGATGACACGGATTCGACGGATACGCACGGATTTGGGGTTTCTGATCCGAATCTTTCTTTCCTGTCATTCGTAAATATCAACCTTTTGAATTCCGGGGTTCTGCCAAAATTTAATAATAGCCCGATTTCTTTATCTGTGGCTTTAAGGTAATTGATCAACTGAGCTCTATTTTCTTCTCTTATACCTTCAGCCACTTTGATCTCCAGGATCACCTGGTCAGCAATAATGTCAGCAAAATAGTCCCCAACCACCTGATTTTCATAGAAGACTTTGATATTCTGTTGTTGTAAAACATTAATTCCTGCTCGTTTTAATTCTATTACAAGAGCATTTTCGTAAACTTTTTCCAAAAATCCATAACCAAGAATGTTATAGACTTTGAAAAACGAACTGATGATCTTATCTGTTAATTCACCATGAAGCATTTTGTTTTCTCCTTATTGATCGAACATGAAAACCGGATCATTCGTATCCGTGTGCATCCGTGTCATCCGTGTTCTAAATCATTTGCCCCAATTTATACTTTGACAGAGGGCGGAGTGAAAGTATTATGATTAAAATATTTGTGGCACAGTCCCAGAGGTAAAGCCATTATTTTCAAAGCCAGGAAACATAAAGACACCAAGTCATGAAATTCAGGATACTACCTAAAATTCGGTGTGATTTTTTTCACCGCAGAGGACGCAAAGGACGCAAAGAAAGGATGACAGCCAGTTCATAATGAATTTTTCAGACAGGATTTACAGGATTCACGGGATAAATTTCATCCTGTGATTAAAATATCAAGAAGCGAGAGACATGCTTTTGCCGATTTTTCGGATGCCTGCTGGGAGTGGAAGACCGCCATGGAATAAAGCTCCTCTTCTAATGCAGGTCCGATAATTGATGTATCGTTCACCGCATCGAGTAAATATCTAACAGCCCTTGCTTCTTTAATATCAGACATGATAACCTACTGTATTGCCTTCCGCAATGATGGGTTTTATTTTCTCTACAACGTTTTTGCACCTGATCAGTATATCTGTACCATAAAGAAGCCTGCTTGCATGATATATTTCATAAAGAAAAGGTGAAGAATATTCCAGGTCATCTATTCCAATGAGCAATATCTCAAGCGGTCTTTTTAATTTTCCAAGAAGCGAGTACCTTATTCTGGCAATTTTGTCTAAATCCTTTTCAGGATATTCCCTTACAATTACAGCAATGTCGTAATCGCTTCTTTCGTTCTCTTCTCCTTTTGCGATGCTGCTAAATAAGTATATTGCTTCGATGCTGCTTATTTCTTTTAATATGGCATTTACTGTTTTTTCAAGGTCTATTTTTTCTTCGGAAGCTGTCATTTTACCCCATCGCAGCGGCAGGGATGTGCCATGAAGATCTGCCTTTGTAAACTCCCATTCTTTCAAGTTGAGCAAGTTTCTTTTTCAGATTATTGAAATATTCTTCTCCCGATAATGGTATCCCTTCGCGAACAGCATCCAGCGCGGTGATCCTGCATGACCCAAGCATTGTTTCAAACTCAGTTTCAGTATAGCCAAGAGGCTCTATTGGAATTGAAGAGGTATTGGCATCTATCAAATCTCCAATCCGCGATAGAAAATCATGTTCAAAGTTATTGCTTATCACTATGATATCTATATCACTGACATTTGTAAAGGTCTCTTTAGCCCTTGAACCGTATAGAATAATGCAAGCAGGCTTGAACTTCATTTCAATCTCTCTGCAATATTCCTTCAGGGCTTCTTTTATTGCATCAGGTTCTAACATGTACTCCTTTTCTGCTTCTATATTTTGCCAAGGTTCTTCAGATATTCTTTGAATAGAGGATGATACAGGCTATATTTTCCCCTCTCCATTTTGACCAATAACTCTTTCTTTGCGAGTCGTTCCAATAACTTTGACATTGATTTACTCATAATTTCTGATGGGGAAAAAATTCTATTATTGATCTCTGCACACTTTAACAGAATTAGTTTTTCAGCATCGGTTGCTTTATTATAATCATCCTGAAATTTACTTCTTGAAAGATGTTCGATTAATTTCGGTTTAATTTCTTCGAACTCAGCCAGAGTCATAGTTTCATTTTTATATATCCGTAAAACATCACGCATAATGCTTATTATGAAAAATGGATGACCATCAGTTATATTATGTATCTGCTCTATAACATCATCAGATATTTTAAGTTGTATCTCAGATAATCTCAGAGGTTTAATAATAGCTTCTTTTGTTCCAGGAAAGTCAAAATTATTAAGCTCAAACCTCTCAAACAACCGTGTAAATGGTTCAGCGATTTCGTGCATTGTAGGATAGATGAATTTTGGTCCAGTAATAATAAAAAGGTATTTCGTTCCTCCTGTCGCTAATGCTTGAATATCTGTCCTCAGATCATAAAGGCTGCCGTCCCAGCCTTCAGTCAACATGTAGTGAATATCATCAATCATTATGACGACTAAATCGATGCCATTGTTTTCCAGTTTATTCCAGAGCTTTGTCAATGCTTCAACAAGGTCAAGCTTTCTTGTTTTTCTTCGCAATTCTGGCGACAAAGATATGTTTTCCAGTTTCCATTGCTCCCAGATTTTAGCTTCGTCTTTGATGATCGCTCCAATTCTATCTTTAAGCGGTATCGAGATCGTATACTGCTTTGCTATTGCATCAAGAAGACAGGAAGTAAATACATCTGCATTTTCGCATACCGAAGGCTTCAAAGAGAAGAAAACAGAAAATAGGTTCATCGAGTCTTTCATTTCATTATGGATTATGTCCTGAAATTTCAGAAGCGTTGAAGTCTTGCCAATACCCCAGTTCCCGAGTATTGTGATGTTGTCTGGCTTCGTATTCTTATTTTGAGCAGCATCTGTAACGTTTTCTGTGAAGAATTCGAGCAATTCTCTTCTGTTTGCGAAATATTGCGGCTCTACAGGCCCTTTTGCATAGAATGGATTTCCCGTCATTTTTGTCTTCTCTGCCAGTTTGTCATTTTTGTCATCTTTGTCATAATCTATACCATATGGCTCTTGCAATAGTAAGACATTTCCTGTGGATGAGCCTGTGGTTGAAAAATATCCCTTCGCCTCTCTTTACAACTGAATTACATACAGCACAGTGCTTTTTTTGAGACATTATTTGTTGCCTTCGACTATATTTACACACTTATGCGTCTTTATCTTCATCGATACCAGAGCTATTGCCATCATCGCAGCGGTGGGAATATGCCATGAACTTTTAGAACCTAAAAAGTCTATTTTTTCTTTTTTAGACATATTCAATGCCTTTTTGGATATATGAAATAAGCGCATCTAAAGACCTCTTAAGTTCATTTTTGTTTGAGATAATTTGTTTTTTTCACGTTTAAGATTATTTTCCTCTTTTTCGTGAATATCGATGACACCCTTCAACTCAGCTAAATTTTCATTACCAGTTAATTTTAATTTTTTTGCCAGTTGTACATAAAAACGTTTTCGTCGCTTCTCAATCAATGGATCATTGTCAATTATATCCTTATTACTAGAATAATCATGTAAATCTTTAATAAACTTAGTTTTTTCATTTAATTTAAGTTCAATTTCTTTTAGCTGTTCTTCAAATGGATCTTTTTTAGATATTATTTCTTTTAACTTTATATTATCTTTATAATTATTAGATGTTTCATTTTGAATTATTGGCGCTGCTTTTCTCGAAGGAGTTACATTTTCAACTTTATTTTTAGAATTTTCCTTGTTTTGCTTCTTTATATCATTAAAAAAGTTCATAAGCGAATACTTGACGCGCTCAGGCTCAACATCAATTATCTCCGCACGTTCTTCTTCCGAGAAAAATTTAAGAACGGAATCCTCACCCAAGCGCTTAGCTGATTTGGACGTATAGCGCCCATCAAGCAGTACTCTTGCGCCATAATCATCGGGTGAGCGAACCACGCGTCCCAACGCCTGCCTTACTTTCCGGATGGTCGGTATTTGAAAAGCGTAATCCCAGCCATGCCCGAATTCTGCATCATAGGCATATTGGACTGCACGATTTCTGTCATTTGATGCAGGGTATCCTACGCCCACGATGACCACAGTCCTTCCCCGTCCATTCTCATAATTAATGCCTTCCGTGAGCGTACCCCGCATATAGGATATGAGGACAGCCTTCTTTCCCGATTCGCCCAACATGAAGAATTCCTCCCTAATGGGATTTGCTGAAACCCCGACTTCATCAAGATAGATTGGAACAATGCATTTGAGCCTATTCTTATACTTGGTAGCTTCAAAAGAGCTAGGGAAGAAAATGATGACATTTCCATCTGATTGTTCAATAATATCAGTCAACACTTTTGTGATGATATCTTTTGTCTGGGGATTATCCCTGTCCTCTGCAAAAAGGGGTGGGACTGATACAGCGATCGTAAGCCGTTTATCCTTAGGGAATGTCATACCAAAAGACATTTCACAGGTTTCGCGCGTGATGCCAAGAGTAGTCTTGATAGTCTCAAATGGGGTGAGCGTAGCTGACATGAGAATTGCAGCATGGACTGCTTCAAATAAAGGCGCTGTGACATTTTTCGGGATGCAGTTGAATAGTTCAAGCTGTCCATATATCGCTGCGTCCTGCTTTTTCACGCTAAGGATAGGGTAATAACTTCTATTATTTGATAATGTCATAAAATCAGAAAGAAATATTGCAATGCTCAGGCTGCTGCATATTTTCTTGACAGAGCTTTTTCCTTCCTTGAACTGGTTCTCATAGAATGCGTCTATCTTCAGTCCAAACCTCCTAATGTTTTCTATGGTCTCGTCTGATTTTTTTATTCCCGCTTTACTGAGCGCATTCAACAAATTGAGTCTGAAAAAATCATGTCGTTCCTTAGGGTCATCGATTCTGAGATCATACCATTCATTCCCAACTTTCTCACGTTCACCGAATTTTTTATCAAGCATTAAATTATATGCGGATCGTATCGTATCAAGAAGCACGCGCAGGAATGTTTCTACATCCTGTGTGTCTTTGTATGCTTCTACCTCTTTTATTGCTATGTTTATTTCGAGTTCTGTCAGCTTAGAGGATGACAGATCACGCGCCCTGGACTCGATATTATGTGCTTCATCAAAGATCAGAATAATGTTACTTAAGCTCGTATTAAGTCTTTCGAGTATCTTATTACGAATACTTTCATTAAGTACATAGTTGTAATCACAGATTAATACATCTGCTTCTTTCATTGACCTTTTGAGTAGTTCATAGCCACAGCTATTCTTTTTTAATGCCCACTTTTCAATTTCGTCTGGGGAACGTACACCTGAGAATAACCATGATCTAAAGTCATCATTATTGCCTTTGAGTATTTGAAGAAAATATTCACAATATCTATTTTTTGGATTTTTTTCAGTTTCAATTTCGATATCTAATTCCAAGCTTTCTTCTTCATCATTTTCGAGATGACGTGTTTTTTTTATTAGATCGCTACACCTATCAGGATCTATATTCTTCGGGCATGTTGATTCTCTTCCTTTAAGAACTAATATTTTGACATCAGATTTTTTCTTGATCTCTCTTGCTTCTGCGATGAATTGTCCCATCTGCTGGTGATTATACGTGGCGATAATTATTTTTTTTCTCTCCTGTTTTGCGATATGAAGGCTGGGGACAAGAGCGCTGAGTGTTTTTCCTGTACCACAGGCGCCTTCAAATAGAACAATCTGTTTCTTAATGAGCGCCTCCTGTATGGTATCCATTGCGGCTATCTGAGTTGGATATGGTTGGTATTCTGGAAAATATTTTAGATAATCCTTATTCATAAACTCCCTAAATGTATATAGGATTGTATTATAATACAAATAAAAAATATAAGGGCACCCTCCCGTGCCCTCACTTCGTTCTCACCTCCCCCTCACCGACTCCAGCGCCTGCTGCACCATCGCCCTGTAGCCCTCCACATCAGTAGAGTAATGCTCCCTTGCCTTAACAGCATCAGGCTCATTACCCTTCAACCTCTCAAGCCTTGCCAGGGTTAGCTTCGCCGCATCCACGACCCACCTGTCCCGCGTAGCAGCATCCACTATCTGCATGGACTCTGCCCTGATGGATGTGAGGACGTTCCCTTCTTTCGTAGTGTAAGTTGTGGGCTTCCCAATGACAGCTATGAACTCTGGCGGCGTGGTCTTTGCAAGCACCTGCGCTGCTTCGGGCTGGTACTGTCCCGCATTTACGAAGAACGCGCCAGTTGGATCAACAATACGCCCGCGCCAGAACTCGGCGTCCGTGCCCACATCGTCCTTCTCGATCAGCGTACCCACGATAAAGACGCGGTTGCACTTTGCGCCAGTCGGGGTGATGAGATACGAGGGAGAATACTGGTCTTGCCCTTCCTTTGCCTGCAAATTTGAATCCTTGAACTCTGCTGCGAATATGCGGTGTGCTACCTCCCGCACAAATCCTGAACCACTCCATGATCCTGTCCCTGATCCATTTTCAGCCATGTTACGCCTCCTGCGCCACAGGTGCCGCACTTCCGAGCAGCCTTATGATCTCCTCTTCTATCGGATTTGTATCCTGCCTGATCGTGTCCACAAGTATGAACCTGTCAAGTTTTGCTCCCGATACGGTGAAATACCTGCCAACGAGCTTGCTCTTTATCACGTCTAGTACCACAGCCTGGTCAAGAGCCTCGGTCGCCATGTCCTTTGCCTGGTCAAGCGTAATGCCGACAAGCGCCTCTGTGACCTCCCTGTTCAAAAGGATGTCCTGCACCTTTTCTCCGTCATCCATAACAGCCTTGACCCTGAGGTCATATTGTCCTTCAACCTTCCCGTGCTCTCCGCATGCGCCCTTGATCAGCGCGCGTTTGCATTCAGGGCAGCGCTTGATAAGTCCTGAGCCGCTCTGGATGTCCACGATGGCGCCGCTGTATTCAACAAGCGTCCTGCCTACTTCTATATCTTCATTTATCGGGACTATCTCACTCGTCTTATTGAGCTTGATGCTGAACTGCCCCTGATATTCCGAAGTGACGACGTTCTTGAACAGGTAGCTCTTACCTTCCTCTACCTGCGGAAGCGCCGCTTTCGTCCATTTTGTGAATTTTATAGTTCCTGATTCGTCACCAAGCAGTCCGACCTGTGATACGGATTCATGGTTAGTCTCCCACAGCTGCACGACCTTGCCCCGAAGAGTTACCCACCTGCCGTCCTCTTTGATATCTGACGCTTTCACCTGCGGCGTTTCGCGCTTCTCGAAGAACTCAGTTCTCGGGATATTGTGCTGTTTCAGAAAATAGTTGATGACGTTCCTGCGTGCTTCTTCAGGAGGCACTTTGAACTTATTTATTAACTGGTCCAACCGTGTTTCGATTTCACCAATCTGTACTTTTATGCCCATTTCAGAAAATCGGGCTTCTATCTTTGTTGCTATGTCATTCATATTATTCCTCAAGCCTCTTGTTTGATCTGTTAGTTGAGAGGCAATAATACCCTTGCACCTGCGAGAATATAAAGGTTATCAGAGCGGTGTGAAAGTATCATTTAAATCCCTGAATTCCTGTGGCGCCACGATAAACTCCTCGAAACCGATAATTCTATTAATAATGTAAGTTATCAGAACCAGAACTATGGAACTCCCGAAAGAATACGACCATAACGCTATCGAAGAAAAATGGATGAATACGTGGCAGGATTCCATGTATTACTTTGACTGGGACTCTGAAAAACCCCAGTTCATAATCGACACTCCACCCCCGTATCCTACCGGAAATTTCCATATCGGCAATGCACTTAACTGGTGTTATATAGATTTTGTGGCGCGCTACAAGAGAATGCGCGGATACAATGTGATGTTCCCTGAGGGCTGGGACTGTCACGGTCTGCCCACCGAAGTCAAGGTAGAAGAGTTAAACGGCATAACCAAGAGCCAGGTCTCGCGCGAGGAGTTCCGACGCATGTGCGTCGAGCTTACGACAAAAAACATCGAACGAATGAGAATAAGCCTTCAGCGCCTGGGTTTCTCCATCGATTGGAGCAACGAATATATTACCATGGACCCAGCTTATTTCGGGAAAACCCAGTCGTCTTTCGTGCAGATGTATAAGAACGGCATGGTATACCAGCAGAACCATCCCGTGAACTGGTGCCCCCGCTGCGAAACAGCCATCGCGTTCGCAGAAGTGGAATACGATGCAAGGGACACGCTTCTTAATTATCTTAATTTTGACACACTCAAGATAGCCACTTCAAGACCTGAACTTCTTGCCGCGTGCGTCGCGGTCGCAGTGAACCCGGATGACGACAGGTACGGCAAATACGTTAATACCGAGGTCAAAGTGCCTGTTTTCGGACATAATGTCAGGGTCATCGCCGATAAGAGCGTCGATCCCACATTCGGCACCGGAGTTGTGATGATATGCACCTTCGGCGACAAGCAGGACGTGAGGTGGTGGGTCGAGCACAGCCTACCCCTGCGAAAAGCCATCGACAAGACCGGCAAAATGACAGACATTGCAGGAAAATATGCCGGAATGAGCACGAATGAATGCAAGAAAGCAATAATAGAGGACATGAAAACGACTGGTATCCTCTACAAACAGGAAAAGCTCGACCAGAACGTTGGGCTGTGCTGGCGCTGCAAGACAGCCATAGAGATACTATCAGAGAGACAGTGGTTCGTTAAGATCGTCGCAGAGGACATCCTGAACACAGCGAACGAGGTCACATGGGTCCCTGATTACATGAAGGTGCGGCTTGAGAACTGGACAGGGACGATGGAGTGGGACTGGTGCATCTCAAGGCAGAGGATTTTCGCAACGCCTATCCCGGCATGGTACTGCGCAAAATGCGGCAAAACAAAGGTCGCAAAAGAGGAATGGCTGCCCCTTGACCCAACGCAGAAAAAACACCCGGAAGCGTGCGAATGCGGCTCCACGGAATTCAGGGGAGAAGTGGACGTGCTTGACACATGGATGGACTCATCCATCTCAGCCCTTCACGTTTCAGGATGGCTTTCTGACCATCCGCTGCTACTCCCGGCGCAGCTTCGCCCCCAGGGTTATGATATTATTCGCACATGGGCGTTCTATACAATCCTCAGGTCAAAAGCCCTGCTTGATACAAAACCCTGGGATACTATCCTTCTAAATGGCATGGTGCTTGGCGAGGACGGACATAAGATGAGCAAGTCCCGAAACAACTTCATTGTCCCTGAGGAAGTCATCAAGAAGAACGGAGCAGATGCCTTCAGGCAGTGGGCAGCTATCGGGGGCACTACCGGATCTGATATCATATTTTCTTGGAAAGACGTGGTCGCAGGATCGCGCTTTTTGCAGAAGCTGTGGAGCATTGTGCGATTTTCCATGCCCCATATATCTGATGAACCGGCGCCATTTACTCCCATCGACCTGTGGCTCCTGAGCAAGCTCAACAGGCTTGTAAAGGAATGTACTGAGAAGATGGACGCTTATCAGTTCGATGAGACCTTCAAAGCTATACGCGGGTTTGCCTGGGAGATACTTGCGGATAATTATATCGAACTTGCAAAATCAAGATTATATGGAGATGGAGATGGAAAGAGAGCAGCGCAGTACACTCTGTTTGTTGCTATTGATACACTTTCACGGCTCCTTGCGCCCTTTTTGCCGTATTTTTCAGAGGAAATATATTCTCATTTAAAACATGTTAGTGTTCACCTTGCGCAATGGCCGCAGGTGGATGAGTCACTTATTGACGCAGGGACCGAGGCTACCGGTGAACTTATAAAAGAGATCACTGCTGCCATTCGCCGCTACAAATCCGAGCACGGTATGGCGCTGAATGCACAACTTGCAGGTATCGAGATATATTCATCCCTGGAAGAGGCATCTGATATCGCTGGCGCAGCAAATTCTGAGGTAAGGCTCAAAACCGGGACTCCGGACTTTGAAACAGTGCCAACTGCGCTCAAACCAAACATGAAAGTCCTTGGAAAAACATACAGGAGCAGGGCAAAACAAATTGCAGAAGCGCTTATCAGCGCTGATCCGAAACTTGCCGCCTCAGGAAGCATTGAGCTTACCATGGATAGTGAAGATTTAACTCTTGATAGTTCCTGTTTCACCGTCGAAAAGGAGAGACTCTTAAAAGGAAAAGCAGTGGATGTCCTTGAAGTCGGAAGCGCGGTAATAGTGATAACACGGAAATAAGCTATTTATGAAGATATGGCACATCTTTCCTGACGTTGTGCTCCAGCGCGGAATGCACCAGCTTATACCAGTAATATGCCAGGATAACCAGTAAAACAACTACCGCCATGCCCATAAGATCAAAGATGATTGTCATTTCTACACTCGGTTTCGGGAGTTCTAATAGATCAAAAAGGTGCAGGATTCTTCTTATAACAATGAAGGCGCCGGCAATGAAAATGAACAACCAGTTCCTTATAAGGAAATTGGGGTCAAGAAAAACCCTGGCTTTCAGTACGTTCTTGTCCAACCGCTTCCAGACAAGCCATATCTTAAGGACGAAAAAGAACCCGATAAAACCGATAATAACTGAACACGTTGAAAGGAAGATATTTATCTCATTCTCCATGTGATTGTATTATAACTGTTGGAATAAATAATTTTCCTTTATTACTAATTCAGAAAAGTTTATAGTGAGCCTGAACCCTAATGAGATTAGGTGAAATAATGACCTACTCAAGCGAGATACATGTTACAAAAACCATAATGAACGAATTCATGGATGATTTTATAGAGAATATTCTTGACACAGATATCGTCGTTGTGGGTTCAGGACCTTGCGGCGTTACAGCGGCAAAATACGCGGCAGAACTGGGACACAAGACCGTGATGATAGAGAGGAATATCTACGGCGGCGGCGGGATGTGGCAGGGAGGATTTCTTATGCCCAAGAACACAGTAATGGCTCCGGCTCACAAGATACTTGAAGAGTGCGGCGTCAGGCTCAAGGATGCAGGAGAAGGGCTCTATGTGTGCGATTCTTTCGAGATGGTCTCAAAGATGCTGGCAAGCGCATGCGACGCGGGCGCGAAACTGCTTAACTCCACGAACGTGGAAGACCTTGTACTCAAGGAAGACCATGTTGATGGCGTTGTTATTCAGTGGTTCCCGGTCCAGCAGATGCCCAAGTTCATCACATGCATGGACCCGATCGCCATAAGGTCAAAAGTCGTGATCGATGCTACGGGGCATGATTCTTTCCTTGTAAAGCGCCTTAGCGAGCAGAGACAGGGCATCCCCGTGCCAAAAGGCTGCGGCTCCCTGTGGGTAGATGAGGCTGAAAAGCAGACAGTTGAACTTACGCATGAAATATATCCCGGTCTGATAGTAGCCGGCATGTCTGCAACATCAACATACGGCGCGCCAAGAATGGGTCCGACTTTCGGCGGCATGCTGCTTGCTGGAAAGAAGGCGGCAGAGATTGCGCATGAAAAGATAATGGGCGTTAAAGTAAAAAGCGCCGGCAAAGCCTTGAAGATGGGACATCATAATGTCCTTGTGACAAGACAATAATATATTATATGATACGCCAGCGATTCGTTCTTGATACCAGCGCCCTCACTGATTCACAGACCCGCGAACTTGAAGGGGGAGGGACGCTTTGCGTTACTATGGGGGGCATCCTTGATATCATAGCAGAGGCGCGCCTGCATCTTGGGATAAGCTGCTACATCCCGTTCCCATCTGTATATAATGAAATGAGGGATTTTGCAAAGAATAACGGCTGCGGTGATGATACCATTGCAAAGATCGATACATGGCTTGTGAAAAAGACACCTGACAGGTATGAAGTGAAGATACCCTCAAAGATATTCTACGATTATGTGGATTTCATGCGCGGTCGCATCAATAAAGGGATGGACGTGGCTGAGGAGG
>JAHIFK010000130.1 GCA_018900975.1 Methanobacteriota archaeon | reverse complement strand
TAAAGACTTCCAGTTTGTCTTTCATAATCATGTTCTCCTTTATTCTGAAAGACAACGCCAGGAGAAGGAAAGTCTAGTGTATTACCATTGGATGTCTTTCTTGAAAAAACAAATACTTCTGTAGTTGTTACGAATCTAAATGTGCCATTTGCAACTACACGATTTGGAAGGGGTAGCACAAGGCAATTCATGATATAGCTTACTTGTCGCGCTAACCGATGACCAATGTAAGAAATTGGAACAATAAGGGGGATTTGAAAGAACAACTTATCTCAGCTTTTCAGGAGGATTTTGTTAAAATACCAATTTACGATTATTTAAGAACTTGACTATAATACTATATTAGTCAGGTCAGACAATTTATCCGAATCGCTTATACTGATCATTACTGCATATTCGGTCTGCGGGTCCATGGTATCTATGGGATTCCCAATAAATGATTCATACAGAACAACACCTGTCACTTCAGGTGCAGCATTGTTCAAATTAAAACTCCCTTCAGGCGATACTTCAGCCGCCATTGCAGGAACTATACATACTCCTGCCATTACTGCTATCATGCCTATTATAAATAGGCCTTCTAATATTCTTTTCATTCTATTCACCTTCCTATTTTTAGATACGGTACCCTGATCGGTACCTATATTTTAGCTCCCTTGTGGATTTGAACCACGCAGGGGTCACAATGAATTCTGCATAATATTGTGCAGGGTATAGAGCCATTTCAATGCGATGGCTCTACTTCCCTGCCCTATCCTATCCGGGCTCTCCTATCCTATCCATGCACTCCTATCCAGGTTGTTTCAACATCAATTTCTTTGCCTTTTTCGTATATCAAACTCAAATTAGGACCTATAACCATAGATCTCTGTATTTCTAATTTATTTTCGGCAGTAAATATTTCCAGACCAAGCTTTCTCCTTGCCTCTGCTATATGCTCCAAAATCAGTTGTGACGCTCTCTCAGGATCAACTTCCACAATGAACTTCCCACCAAAGAGATCTTCAGATCCTTGGGTGAGCAAAGCCGTCACTTCCGGACTTCCAAGAACAGGTGGAATTATCCCGAGATGGACAGTGATGCCAAGTGTCAAAGCACCTGTTCCAATTGATGTCGCTTTTTCCGCCACCCATTCAGCTGCTGAAGCTGCTATCGGTAGATCCATTATGGGGACGCCCAGTTTTTCCGCTATAGCCGAGATAAGAATGATCACCCTTCCGTTGTCCACACAGCTACCGAAGTGCCATACAGGAGGCAGCGGCCTGCCAAGTCCTGCTTTTTCTCCCAGCAGCGCCAATACGTCTTTAAGCCCGTCACCTGCATATTGTGAGGCATCAGGACTGAGAAGTCCGGCTCTCGCACATGCCTGGGCCGCGCAACCTGTGGCTACTACGAGGACATTCTGTTCCATAAGATTTTTCGCAATTGTTACATGGCTTGCATCTGCCACGACCCTGGGACTTGTGCAGCCAGCAAGCAGGACTATCCCGTTGATATTTCCCGACACTATGTTATCGATCAACGGTTTTAAGGGATCTTCGGGATTAATATTTGCGAGCATTTTAAGGCATGTCTCTACTGAGAAACCTGCGATCAGTTCCTTCGGTTCTCCTTTCGGAAGGTAAATAGTATTACCTCTTTTTTTGAAATTCTCTAATGCCACTTCAAGTATTCTCCTTGCCGCCCTGTCGCTATGTTCTTCATCAAATGGTATGTGTTCAGCACCGCTAATTTTCCCCTCTTTCATGGTGGTAATGATCTTTGTATGGAAATTCCCTGCAACATTCACTATATTCGGATAAATGCACTGGACATCTACGACAAATGCTTCAACCAGTCCTGTTGCAATAATCAGTTCCTGCTGAAGATTACTGCCTGCAAGAGGGATACCATGTCTCATTATGAGCTCATTTCCAGTACAGCAGCATCCCACGATGTTTATGCCAGAGGCTCCCAAAGCTATGGCTCTGTTTCTGAGTCCTTCATCTTCTGATAATTCGATTATCTTTTCTGCGAGCAGTGGGTCGTGTCCGTGGACGACCAGATTTACCATATTCTTTTCAAGCACGCTGAATCCTATTTTTGATTGAACAAGCTCTGGTGTTCCTAACAGTACATCCTGAAGCTCAGAACCTATTATCATGGATACAATATCAGCTATCCCAAGCCGGGCGGCATGTAATATAAGCGATGTTGGGTCTGCCATAACACCCATAGATGTTTCGTGGTTTTCGTCCAAGAGTTCCTTGCCCACAGAACCGGGGATAACTCCAAGACCAAGAAGGGGATTAACAACGCTGGAAGGTAAGTAAGAGACAAAGCTCATGGAAGTTTTATTACCTGCTATATCAGACAGAGCTTGCGAAGCAACCTGTAAAGCCATACTCTCAGTTCCCTGCGATGTATCAAGTTTTAATTTTAGGGCTATAGATTTCAATTTTTCAGGGTCTTTTATCGTATAATCAGTCTCATATCGAGCAGTCTTCTGAAGCACCGATGCTGCGTGCAGCGAATGTGATGCATGGCATGCCATGCCTCTTCCTACCATCATAAGCAAATTCCTTGCAACAATAGTATCAACATTTGCACCGCATGCCCCTTTGCTTCTGCAAGGTCCCAATGCACACTGCTTGCAGCAGATACCGAGTGATCCTGATTTACAGCTTTTTGTCAGCTTGCTAAAAATTGTATCTATGCCCATTCTCTCGGTATAATTGATCATCTCCTCTGTTGGATCATCAAGTGCTCTCCTATCAGATCCGGATGTTGGTCCCTGAGTGATCAGTATCTGTTTCTGGTCACCAAAAATTTTCTTATACTGTTCTGATGGTATCATTTTCTTTCCCTCCTATCCCAAAGTTCATGCCTGAAGGCAGGTTGTGCCTGATTTCCCACTTAAAGCTCCTGGTTAATGACACGGTACCCATCCAAAGGCACCATTCATGGTAACCATAAAAGGTAATATGGTTATCAGGTGTATATATATTTGTCGATTTTGGGTGACCGTTACAATTATTGTTGGTAAATTCTAATAACTTGAATTTATACAACCGAAAATTATATTAGCCCATGAAAGCATCCATCGATGGTAACCACAGCACTATCTATTTATATTTACGGCCCCCTCTTTGTATTTACATGAACACGGAAGAAGAAATATTTAACAAATTAATTGATGCTATTCAGGACATAGGTGATATGGGTGCCACCATAGATGAGATTTCAAAGGTGGTGCTCATAGAAAGGCATACGTTATCTAAATACCTGAATCGTTTGCGTGCTGATGGCCGCGTCTCTTATAAGCAGATAGGGAAAGCGAAGGTATGGTTCCTGAGTAGAGCGCCCTTGCAGTCCATCTTCTGCCTGAAGGAAGAAGATAAGACCTATACTGAGAAGATCTTCTCTCGCATTCTCTCTGATATGCCAGAAGGTCTTCTTATTTTGGACTTCGATTCCAATATCCTCTTCATGAATCGTTACTTGACCACCCTCTGGGGCGATTGTATCGGGCAAAAATATTATCACATCTTTTCCAGCTCATCTAATAATGGTTCTGTCAAGGACGGTTCGGGTAAGGACGGTTCTGGTCTAATCATGGCAATCATCGACAGGAAGATGGAAGAAGTTGAAAGCCGCGGGGAAGATATAGATGGGAGGATTCTGGACATCAAAGCAAGAAGGGTTGAAAATCCAGACAACTCCTCTTCGATCATCGCAATCATCAGTGACTCCACAGAGAAAGTGGGGAATGAGAAGCGAATAAAAAATCTCTCCGAACTGCACAGGCTTCTTGGAGAATCGGTTAACAGGTCTTATGCAATTGACCAGTTATGCTCCACGATACTTAATAACTTGCGAGAGGTAATCGGTTTTGATATGGGCGATATACTGATTTACGACCCTGATAAGGATGTGCTTTCCAGTAATGCTCAGAAGGGTTACCCACACCAGAATGAAAACAGCGAGGAATGGAAAAGAAGAATAGCAATGGAGGCAATCAACCGCAAGGAAATCCTTTTTTTCGATTCCTCCAATAAAGGAATGGACAAGGATGAAATAGCAAGAACCGCTTATAGCCTGATTGAGGAATATAATCTTCAAAAGATGTATGCGATTCCCCTGAAGACGAAAGGTGAGATTCACGGTTCCCTGCTTATTCTCTTCGGGTCAAGAAAAGCAATGGCTGATGAAGATAGATTTTTATTAGAGGGAATATCAGAAACGATTGCCAGCGGTATAGCTAAGATTAAAGCCGAAGAAGAATGGCGGCTCAAAGCTAACGTCCTCGAAATTTTCTCCCACCCCATATTTATGACCAACATCGAAGGCAGACTAACCTATGTGAATTCCGCTTTCTTAGAGATATGGGGCTATGATAAAGAGAATGAGGTTTTGGGACGTCCCTGGTCAGAATTCTGGAAAGATGAAAGTAAAGATGTTGTAACTGCAGTGTGTGAAAAAGGGAGCTGGAAAGGAGATCTGGTCGCCATGAAGAAAGATGGCTCGGGATACAAAACACAATTATCTACTTCGCTGATAATAGGTAAAAAAGGACCCCTCCAGATAGTAGCTATCGCTGAGCCTCAGGAGAAAAAATAGAAACCATGACCGAAACTAAAAATGTTATGATTGTGGATGATGAAGCCGATGTTTTGCTCTCAGTAACGCAAATCCTAGAAGCGAATAATTACAGAACGATCAAAGCAAGGAATGGGCAAGAGTGCCTGGATAAATTAAAGGAAGAAAAACCCGATGTTCTTTTGCTTGATATAATGATGCCTGGCTTGACTTCTAAGGAAATTTTAAGGGCTATTCAGAAAGACAGTCGATTAGCCAGGATGAAAATTATTTTCCTGACCGCTATTCATTCACTGGAAGCAGAGGAAGAAGGGCTGCTTGCTTCAAAACAGATTGTAGATTTCATAGAAAAACCGTTTAGCGTGAGAAGGATGCTTGATGCAATTGAAAAAGCAATCGAATTTAATGATTGAAAACGAACTCAACCCAAAGCTTGAGCAAAGGAAAAAATTAACATTGATTATTACTATAATAGCATGTGTTATCATAAACGGTTATTCCACCTTCATCCTGGCTAAAGAAATCGTATATACTCATTTTTTTTATATTCCCATTATTCTGGCAGGGCTATGGTATCACAAGAAGGCTATTTACATTGCAGCTTTCCTCGGTGCCCTTCATGTTCTCACAGCTTTCTTCTTCATCCCTGACTTAAGTGCTTTAAGATTTTTTGAGACTCTACAAAGAGCAGCTATTTTTTTGACAGTGGCCTATGTTATCGGATATGTTAGCGAGAAGCGGGCTAACGCTGAGAAGAAAATAATAATAGAAAGAGACAGGTCGCAGAAAATACTCAGCGCAATTGGCGAAGCTGTATACATTCTTGACCCGGGTTTGAATATAACAGAAGTAAACAGGACTCATCTGAAGATGTTTGACATGAAGATTGAAGAGGTCATAGGTATGAAGTGCTATGAGTTGTTTTTCAATGGGAAAGAGATATGTCAGGATTGTCCGCTCACCGATGTCTTCAATGGTGGGAAATGTGTCCGTATGGAGAGATCGATTCCCCTTTCCAGGGGTGTGACGAAGTATTTTGATGTCATCTTTTGCCCATTATTTGATGAAAAGGGTAATGTGGTTGAAGTAATATGCGATGTGAGAGATGTAACGAAGCAAAAGGAGATGGAAAAGAAACTTGCACATTCAGAACGTCTCGCAGCTATCGGTGAACTCTCTTCTGGAGTGGCACACGAGCTCAGACAGCCTCTGGGCGTGATAAATAACTCAGTTTATTTCATCCGCAAAAAATTAGAGGATATTGCACAGGAAAAGGTAAAGAGACATTTGACGATATTAGAAAAAGAGGTAAAACATGCCAATCTATTGATCATCGATTTGCTGGCTTTCGCCCGTTTTGAAGAGCCTGTGTTGAAAGACTGCAATATCAATCAGGTGGTTGAAGAAGTGCTTTTTTCTATTGAGATTCCACCGAAAATAGAGGTGAAAAAGGAGTTGAAAGAGAGCATCCCTATCATCCTTGCTGACACCTATCAAATCCAGCGTGTCTGCTTTAATCTGATATCGAATGCCATGTCGGCAATGTTAGAAGGGGGAAACCTGGAAATAAGAACAGATAAGGATAAAGATGGAGAAAATATAGTGATAAGCATAGCAGATACCGGAGAAGGGATACCAGAAGAAAATATAGAAAAAGTATTCGAACCCTTCTTTACTACAAAAGCTCGCGGCTTTGGTTTGGGACTTTCGCTATGCAAGAAATATGTGGAAGCACATAGGGGGAGAATAGGAATCGAGAGTGAAGTCGGTAAGGGGACAACTCTCATCGTGAAGTTGCCCATCAATCAACCTGTTTCTTTCAAAAACAAAAATTAGAGTGATTATAATGACCATTTATTCGTAATATAAAGCGATTTTAGAGAGCCTAAAATATTGATTTTTATGATAATAATAAATATTATATACATATGGATGGCTATAATTATGTAGTTTGCAGTCTATTCAATATTGTTCATGGTTTCAGATAGAGGAAGATCAGTGCAAAAATGAAAGTGATTTTGATGAGGGAGTGATAGTCATGGAGGATATGTCCATTCTCATCGTTGAAGATGACGCAGGAATGCGCGAAACACTAGGCGATATTCTTAGAGATGAAGGTTACAAAGTAGAGACTGCCGGGAGAGGAAAAGAGGCATTAGCCCTGGCAAAGGAAAAGAAGTTCCCCATTTGCCTGGTAGATTTGAGGCTCCCAGACATGAGTGGAATAGAAGTATTAAAGGGTTTGAAAGGTTTCAACCCAAATGTCTCTGTCATTATAATCACTGCTTTTGCATCCAAGGAAACAGCAATCTCAGCTTTAAAGGACGGCGCACACTATTACATCGAGAAACCTCTGAACATAAAAGAGGTACTGAATGCGATTGAAAGAGCTTCCGATACTTTTCGGCTGCTTGCGGATAAGAAAAGAGCAGAAGAGGAATTGAGAACGAACGAAGAGAAGTACCGTTCCCTCGTGGAGTCCACTGAAGATTCCGTGTATCTCGTAGACCGGAATTGCAGGTATCTGTTCATGAATGAAAAACATCTATCCAGATTGTGCCTCTCAAAGGACCAGTACCAAGGAAGACCATACAGTGTTTTTCATTCGACTGAGGAATCGAAACGATTTGCTGAAAAGGTCACGCATGTCTTCGAAACTGGCACATCAATCCAGTCCGAATATCAAGATAATGAGAAAAGATGCTTTCTTAAAACACTGAGCCCGGTTAAAGACCCCGAAACTGGTAGGGCTACAGCTGTAACGGTGGTTTCAAAAGATATCACTGAGCTGAAGCGGGCGGAGAAGGAACTGATAGAGACGAGGGATTATTTGAATAATATAATCAATAGTTCTGTGGATACGATTACCGTCGTGAATATGGAAGGAATAGTCCGTGACTGGAATAAGGGTGCTGAAGGCATAATGGGTTATCGTGCGGATGAAGTGATAGGGACATCGAACAGGAAATTTTTTGTAGACCCGGAGGATGCGGACAGGATAATGGAGCATGTGCAGAGGGAAGGAGAGATTGAAAACTATCGAACGATCGTAGTGAGGAAGGATGGTAAGCCCATTCATATCAGCATGTCTGCGGCATTGTTGAGGAACGAGAAGGGTGTGCCGATTGGCACCGTCCGGGTGAGCAGAGATATAACCAGGGAAGTGGAGTTGGAGAAGCGGGTAAAAGAAGAGCGGGACAACCTGAATTTGATATTCGAGACTATGGTGGATGGCGTGTATATGGTATCAAAAGATTATGAAGTTGAGTTCATGAACAAGGTCCTGCGAGATGAATTTGGAGACCACCCTGGTGATATTTGCTATGAAGTATTTCATGGGAGAAAGGAACCCTGTCCTCTGTGCAAACTCGAGGTGATTGAAGGTGGGACAGTGCGGTGGGAATGGTATTCTCGCAGGATAAATAAAATTTATGACCTCATTGAGACGCCACTAAGAAATATTGATGGAACCATATCAAAATTGACGATATTTAGAGACATCTCGGAGCGAAAGAAAGCTGAAGAGGAAATTCAGAAGCTTAACAGGAAACTGGAGTTAAGAGTAGTTGATCTAGAAGAAGTGACCCGAATGAAAACCG
Source organism: Methanobacteriota archaeon (assembly GCA_018900975.1). Lineage (GTDB taxonomy): Archaea > Halobacteriota > Methanosarcinia > Methanosarcinales > Methanoperedenaceae > Methanoperedens. Next base: position 4,707 of record JAHIFK010000130.1, on the reverse strand, counting down.
AATTCCTGTCCATAACGTCCCACGAATTACGAACTCCCCTGACACCCATGAAAGCGCAACTACAAATGCTGCAAGACGGATATATGGGAAGGATTAACAAGGAACAAAAAGAGAGCATAGAGATCACTCTGCGAAATCTAACGAGATTGGAAAATCTTATTAAAGACATTCTGGACGTTTCCATCATAGAAATGGGGGTTATCAAGATGTCTTTTGAGTCCATGAATCTCAATTATGTGGTCGGGGAAGCAATGAAAATGATGGAATCCATCACTATAGAGAAAGATATTAAAATAATAGCGAGATTAGCTGAACTTCCGGTCATAATGGGAGACAGTGAAAGGTTGAGGCAGGTAATAAGTAATTTATTGAACAACGCAATAAAATTCTCAGAGAAATCCGCTGATGTGGTCATTGAAACCATGCGAGTAGGTGAGAACGTTCAGTTTTGTGTAACTGATTATGGCATTGGGATTTCAAAAGAGAATAAAAATAAATTGTTCAAACTTTTTTCGCAAATTGACACCACTATCAGCAGGAAACAGGGTGGAACTGGGTTGGGATTGGCAATCGCGAAGGGTATTGTTCAGGCTCATAATGGCAAGATATGGGTGGAAAGCGGACTGGGAAAAGGCTCAACATTCTGTTTTTCCATCCCAATTAATTCAAATCACATCAAAATCGAACCCTGACTACATTAATTATCCCCCGGGACAATAAAGAGAATAATGAATGCCATTGAATCTGCATCCCGGGAACTGATAGAGCAGATCCTTCGAAAAGAGATAACTTCAGAGCAGGAATTAAACGCCGCAAAGAAGGCTGCCAGCGTACGCTATAAACTCTCATCGATCCTAAGCAATTCAAGGATACTTGCTGCTGCGAAAGACGAGGAAAAACCTGCCGTTCTTGAACTTCTCCAGTTAAAACCAATCAGGACTCTTTCAGGCGTGGCAGTGGTCGCTGCCATGACATCCCCTGCGCCCTGCCCGCACGGATTATGCCTGCCCTGCCCTGGCGGACCATCTTCAAAATTCAACTCCCCCCAAAGTTATATGGGGGCTGAACCTGCTGCCCGAAGGGCTTTTGAGAATAATTTTGACCCGTATAAACAGGTTGAGTCACGCTTAAGACAGCTTTCCGAGATCGGTCATCCCATAGAGAAAGCAGAACTCATCGTTATGGGTGGAACATACACATCACGCGCGCTGTGCTACCAGGAATGGTTCGTGAAGCGGGCGATAGAGGCGATGAATGATTATTCAGGAACGCAATGGCGAAAAACAGAAGGATATATTTCGCTTGAGGATGTCCAGACCGCTAACGAGAGCGCTCGGATAAGGAACGTAGGCATAACTATCGAGACAAGACCTGACTGGACTGAAATAGAACACATCGATACTATCCTTGGACTTGGGGCCACAAAGGTGGAAATAGGCGTCCAGAGCACTTATGATTTCATCCTTGCAGGAATACAGCGCGGACATACTGTAAAGCAAAGCGTTGAGGCAAATACAAGGCTCAGGGACAGCGGTCTTAAGGTTGGGTTCCACATGATGCCCGGACTTCCCGGCTGTACGAACGAGTCTGACCTTCGCATGTTCAGGACACTGTTTGAGGATGAGTGTTTCAAACCCGATTATCTCAAGATATATCCTACGCTCGTCACTGAAGGAACGCGGCTTCACGGGATGTGGGAACTGGGCAACTATGAGCCGCTTGAGGTAGAGGAAGCCGTGGAAATGCTTGCAAAAGTCAAATCCATCCTGCCGAAATGGGTGCGCCTGCAAAGGATACAGCGCGACATCCCTGCGTACCAGGTGCTAGCTGGAATAAAGAAAAGCGATATAAGGGACCTGGCCAAACGGAGGCTTCTTCAAATGGGAGGAAAGTGCCGCTGTATCAGGTGCCGTGAGGTAGGGCATAGAAAGATCTCACGGAATGAATCTTTGAACATCGAATTGACAACTGAAAAATACGAAGCATGCGGTGGTCTTGAACATTTCATTTCTTTTGAGGACGCCCAAAAGGACGTACTTATCGGGTTTATCAGGCTTCGCTTCCCGAAATCGCCCCACAGGCAGGAACTTGCTGACGCAGCCCTTGTGCGTGAGCTTCATGTTTACGGCTCTATGGTAGCGCCTGGTGAGAACGCTAATGCGGCGCAGTGGCAGCATCGCGGATACGGCGAAGAGCTACTATCACAGGCAGAGGAAACAGCACGCTGTGCTGGATACGGGAAGGTCGCGGTGATAAGCGGTATAGGGGTGCGGGACTATTACAGGAAGTTCGGGTATAATAAAGAAGGTCCTTACATGACAAAGATGATCTGAATATATTCGATAATTTTCATGAAAAATTACGGACAAAAGCACAGTTAGACCGGATTTACAGGATCGACAGGATACGATTTTAATCGTTAATCCTGTAAATCCTGTCGATCCGGTCTGAAGTACGTGGCAGGGGTCGAGCAGGCGGTGGCGAAGAGAGGTGAGGGGCGGGAAATGATGATCCTTGTTTTTATTAAAAAGTATTTTCTCTTGCTTCGATTTCTCTATATTTTTAATAAATATTTGCCTTTTACTTTTTTTAGCTCTCTGATAATTTTTTCCTCAAACCATTTTTCCATTACAATTTGAGCAGCCTGTGAAATACGATCGTATATCGGAGTCTCAAGACCATAGGATGTACCAAGCATTTCTAATTTATCGAACAAATCTACTTCACACCTGAGATCATCCCTTGACTGGCTCATGCATTCCTGTAATAAAAGCTCCCAGTCGACCTTTGACCTGGCAAGTAGCAATAGATCTGCTTCATCATCATCTCGTTCTGTAACGGACTTAAAAAGGAATGCATCTTCTTTGGAAATCAACCTGACCATCAGCAGCCCGGATTGAAAAAGAACTCTTGACCGTTTGATTATCCCTGTTGACAATTTGAGTTTTTTGCATACATATTCATGAAATATATCCCATCTGAACCCATCATCATTTTCAAGTATCTGTGTTGCCAGCATCTCTTGATATTCTTCACCAAGTCTATCTGTTTGGATTGTATGATATCCTGATATTAAAAGTGCCTGGATCAGCTCTGCTGTCTCTTTATGGTTAGAAAGTAAAACGTCAATGTCCTTTGTTGCAGCTTTCAGGCCATATTTTATCATAGCTGCGCCGCCGATAAGATAAAGGGTGACCGGCGAAGTTAAAGCATTTCCGACTATTTCGAGTTCAGCAAACACATATTTCTCATCAAATTTTACTCTCGCCATCGTATATCATACTCCTTCAGCTTTTCCCTGACATAATCCGGGTCAGGCATATACGGCTCCTCTGATTGTTCCCATGTATTTAAGAGTTTCAACACGTTCCCTGCAATGTCTTCCACTCTGTATCGCTTTGCTATTTTTAGGAAAACTGCCATGTCCAATTTTGCCTTTAATATATACATTATAACATAGGTAAGATTCCTTTTGCTATGTGGGTCAGCTACAATAGCGTGTACTGCTATTTCTTCTCTGGATAGAGGCCTTGAGGGATAAAAATAATAATTCTCAACGAGCATAAGCGGGATCTCTTCAGATATTGAGGTCAATCCAGTTGACCTCACATTTTCATGAATGATCTCCCCTTTCTGAGAAAAAAGGAATTCAAAGCCTTTTGCAGCTATGAAGTTGCTTGTTGGTGATATTTCCTTCAATGCTGACACTGCAAAATAAGAACTGTAATTCTCCAGAAACTCTCTTATATCTTTAATGTCATGAGGAAGTTCATATTCATCATTTTGGGAAAGCAGCATCGCATGGTCTTTAAATCTTCTTATCAAGCGCCAGAGCGTTGCTTTCGATACCCCGCTTTCTTCTCGCAAACAGGCAAAATCAGCACTGCCGCATGCTAAAACCGCCAGAATCTGAATGGCTGATCCCTGCAAAAGTTCTTTAAGGGGCATATAGCTGCGATTATGTAGAAGAGATTTGAGCCTGGCTGCATGCAGATTGCTGGATAATGCTACTTTCTTAGTTATTCCTCTCTTTGAAGTTTCAACAAATCCTTTACATTTCAAAGATGCTACAGTTCTTGAAATATAGCCTTTGGTAACACCAGTTTTTTCTGATAGCTCGCTAATAGAGAACGCAGTATCAAGAAGACTTATTGTGTGGAGTTCAAGTGCTGAAAGATTGTAATTCATCTATATCAAAATAGTAAACAAATATATAAGTAGTTTACTATTTTGATACTGATTCCTGCTATCTGGGAGCTTCTGCGGTTCTATGATATGTCGCGCTGCAAGTTCAAGATGGCGAACGCTAGCGAAAGGAACAATGTGATAAAGTTGCTTTTGATGAAGGACATGGCAGGGGTCGGGCAGGAGGTGGCGAAATGAGCGAGGGTGAGGGGCGGGAAACGGTGAGATTTTTTTTATGAGAAAGAAGGCGGTGCATAAACATTAAAACCACATAATATATGCTCATGTAAGTAATAGAGATTCAAGCAGGATAGAAAGTCCACTGGGCTTTATGTTAGATATAGAGGTAAAAGAAAATGAATGAAGTTCAGGAAAAGGGTGATGAAGACGATATGAATGCAAAATATAATACCAGAATGGAAGGATTTGTTAAATGGTAAAGAACGACAATAAAACTCAAGAAGAACCTCTTGAAAAACAACTGTGGAAAACAGCGGACAAACTCAGAAAGAATATTGATGC
>JAHIFK010000129.1 GCA_018900975.1 Methanobacteriota archaeon | reverse complement strand
GAGAAGGGCAATAAGACAGCGGGGCTCAACGTGTTCACTGGAAAAGTCGTGGACATGTGGAAAGAAGGCGTGGTTGAGCCTCTCAGGATAAAGACACAGGCTATCAGTTCTGCTACGGAGGCAGCCACCATGATCCTGAGGATAGATGATGTGCTTTCAAGCAAAGCTGCGCCTGCAGGAGGCATGCCACCCGGAGGCATGGGTGGTGGAATGGGCGGAATGGAAGGAATGGATTAAGCATGTTATAAGAAGGGAGGAGGTGTTAAAATGGTTGTATATCCGGAAGAAATTGTGGAAATGGCTAACCTTTTGATGAAAGATATTGCAGATTCAAAAGATAATATTGATGCTAAACTGGCTGCAAGTTTTGTGACAGATGCGCTGAATTAATCAAAACCCTTGCAGAAAGTATGGCTGAACTTCACAATCGTGTGGACGTACTCACAGAAAAAGATTAATCGCTTGTGCCCGAAATCCACATCATAGGCATCCTATCATTTCAACAATTAATTGTAATTTTACATCAGCATTTCAGTTATAGACATTCACGACCTGGTTTTCAAAAGTTAGAGCTTTTATCTGTATTCTTTAGCTGAAGCTTCTTCTTGCCAGCCATTTTCTGAGTTCATCCGCAAAAAGGAGTAGTGCTGCGAAAGGCAGGATGATGAGCCAGTCGTTCAGGTATAATGGCACTGTTCTGAATATATGCTGGAAAGGTGGTGCATACACTATTAAGAATATCAGGATTATTTCTATCGCTATGCCTATGAGAAGGTACCTGTTTGTAAAAATGTCGACTTTGAACAATGATTCCCTGGTGGTACGGCATGTTAAGCCGTTTGCCACCTGTGTTACAATTATGGCTGCAAGGGCGATGGTAGTAGCTTTGAGATAAAGGGGATCTACATTGGAGAGGCTCATTCCATAGCTCCAGCCACCACTTTTTAACACATAGTAATAACCACTCATAGCTGCTATTGCCTCGATTGGACCAAGGAACAAATATGAACGCAGTAGTATGGACCTTGTTAGGATTCTCTCTCCCCTACGTCGGGGGGGACGAGCCATAACATCTGGATCTGGTTTTTCTGTTCCAAGGGCTATGGCTGGTGCCATGTCAGTGCCTGTTTTTCCCATCGCAACGCCAATATCTCCTTCTTTCAGATGTCTGGCCATGAAAGTAGCCCTTGAATGCCGAAAAGCTTGAGGATTTACGGCTTTTGTAATCCCTGCTTTTTCAGCCAGTTCGTTCAGTAGCCTGCTAATGAAACCGTAGCTTAGATGCCCATTTATCCACTTTGGATTATTTTGAGACGGGATTTTACACCATAGATATGCCTCGGGATTGCTCTTAGCTGGATGCTCATTAAGCCATCCCTGCAAAGATAAAGTGGAAGCCACCAGTCTTATCCTTCGATCTCCAGTCTTGCCGGTAACCCTGAAAACCCCCCCATATTTATCAAAAGTCAGGTGTTTCAGTTTTACTGGCAGGAATTCTCCAATCCTACAGCCAGATTCGTACATCGATAATATAAAAGCCTTATATCGGGCCGCATAAGCATCGCCCGCAATTCGCTTAATATCATCTTCAGTCATGACTTCTTCAGGCAACTTGCCCTTTTTGACAGGTTTGACCTTGAGCCAGTCAACCATATCATCTTTCCCAAGCCATTTTATATATTTCCGCAGGATGATCTTTAAATCATGCTTCGTCCAGTTTTTTCCTTATGCCTACAAGGCTGTAAAGATATTTGACGACCCTTCCAGCGGAGTACCCCTGCGCCGATAATTCATATATGAATTGCTTAACGCCTTCTCTATCCTCAGATGGCAACTTTGATATTTGGCGCTCAGTATCTCTTTTCAGTACACCCTTCAAATTGTGTATGTCCCTAACCATGTTAAACCTACTTTTGTTCTGTCTGCTTATAAACTCCAAAGAAGGCTTTGGATGTGGTTAAAGAGAGCCCCGGGAGGGAATTGAACCCTCGACCTCGTCCTTACCAAGGACGCGCTATACCGCTAAGCCACCGAGGCGCTTTTTTTTGGTTTTTTGCCGGGATATATTTTTAAGCGGGCCCGGAGGGATTTGAACCCTCGACATCCGGGTTAGAAGCCCGGCGCTCTATCCAGGCTAAGCCACGAGCCCAGCGCGAAACCTCAAGATGTCTTGTTTATTTAAAAACCTTTGGTGTTGGTTGCGTTATATCTACCCTCATATCCCGTACTCTTTCTTTATAGTTTCTATCTCTGGCAAAAGGATATGATCCAGTGATGTGCCTCTGGCCTGCCGGATTTCCATTACGTTGATAAGTTCCTCATACTTTCCCCCTGCAAGACCATTGGCAATAATGGCGGCGCCCTGCGCAGCCTCTTTAACTTTCACGTCGCTAAAGCCTTCAAGCTTTCGTACATTAAAGGGTTCAAGACGTCCTTTTAAATCATCAAAAAGACCTCTGACCTTTGACATCCTGCCAGAAACAAGGATCTCTTCAGGTCTTACCGAAGCAGTCAGCGACAGGACATCCTTGACCGCGCCTTCCAGGTATGCGCTCAATGCATCGCTATTATCCATCAAACCGTCTGGATCCGGACTGATAGTCGCCACGCCCCCCCTGAAGATAAGTTCCTTATCAAACCCGCCCAGCAGATAAGCAAGCTCTGCGTCCATGCTGCCCATGGAAATATATCCGATATTACCAGAACTTCCCCCTACCCCGTCTATTATCTTTCCATCCTTTACCGCGATAGCGGCTGTGTATCCGAAACCCATCTCAAGCATAATGAACGATGTCTCACTGTAATTTTTATTATCCCTCAATGCCTGATCCCGAACCCCGAGCGCAGCACAGCACAGCTTGTCTGCCGTGCCCATGTCAACCTTATTTATTTTGCGATGATCCGGAACTGTAGGAAGATGGATAACCCCTGGAATAAAATAGACCGGAAGCCTGTTTTTCTTTAGCCGGTTAATAGATTTTCGCATGCCAAGGAAGCTTTTTTTATCACCTTTTTTGATAAGTGACATCAGGAACAGCTCCCGTTCTCCGATGTCAGATATGGCAGCCACCGGGATGCCGTAGCCAGAGGGGCCAACCACGAACTCTGCCCTGGTCTTTATTATCATGTCCGAGATCAGGTCTGGTTCCTTGAGGATATCCCCGGTCGACACAGACCTGTCAAGGATCACATCATCGTCATCCAGACCGCAAAAATCAAAACTTTTTGTCCCCGGGTCTATGCCAATTACTCTGACCATACCCCAAGGTAATCATACTCACTAATAATGCTTATGTTTTTATTATGTCTTTGCAGGCTTTCTTTCCACTACTTTTACCCATTGACCTGACGTTACCTCAGCAAGGACAGGGGTATCCGGTGGCAGTTCGTCAAAATAGACGGTCTGGTCGCCAAGCGGGTGAAGATCTCCTCCACATACTGGACATTTTTCAGAATATGTCTTCCTTTTCTGCAAAAAATAACCTCCGCTGTAAAGTTGTGTTTCAATACGCATAAGCGTATTGGTTTAAAAACAAGAACGTCCGGACCGGGATTTGAACCCGGGTCGGGGGCTCGACAGGCCCTCATGATAGGCCGCTACACTATCCGGACTTTGCGGGATTCGCTTTAATGGTTTTGTTGCATTTAAGCCTTTTGTTGCTATTCGGATTTCCTCTGTTCACTAAAACCGCAAAAGTTGTAAAATGATCAAAAAACATAGTACATTATATACAGTGTTATACCAAGGAACTGAGCCAGCGCCCAGAATAAAAAAATTATCCTCATTGGAGCCAGTGTCTTTTTGATAAATCTGTTGGACACGAACGCTATTCCCCCAAGAAGAGCCAGGGATCCGATAGCAGCATGAAAAAGCGCAAGCAGTGTAATGGAGATATGATAAATAGTTGGTGCGGTGACACTCACACTCTACATTATGACAACATGATGAAAATATTTATTAGTAAAGAGAGACCATTACATCATGGGGCAATCGGCCATCGCATCCATCCCCTCCGATGTTTCCGAAATGCCCCCTTTTCATTTGTTTTCTCCATTGAAGAGGAGGAATTTCCATGCAGGGATTATCTCTATATCTTCGATTGTTCCTTCTTTTTCCATATCAATGATCATTGTCTTCTTAACCCTGCCTTTGAATTCCTCTCTGAATTTTTTTATCTGTTTGAGATCCTTTTCGGTCTTTTTGACCTCTATTGCTATCAGTTCATTATTTTCAGGATATACGAAGTCTATCTCAAAACCGTTCCTGTAAAAGAATTTTGCATCTTCAGGCAGGTCTTTGTATATTATTCTTTCAATAATATTATTCAAGATATACTATCGTGCGAATTCCTCATCTTCTTCTTTAACAAGTTCTGGGAACATGCCGTATTTAAGATATCTATGAAACAACGGAAGCATCTCGCGCTTCCAGATATCAGGATCCTCTTTTATTTTCTTTACGTCCCTGCCGTTCATTTCAAGGAATTCTTCAAATGAGAGCGGCTTTAACAGAAAATCCAGTATCCTCCCTGCAAGGCTTTCCCTGGAATTTTTTCGTAATGAGACTGAAGCTGAACCTGAAGCAAAAAATTTGATGTTCGGATACAGGTCATAGTATGTTTTGAGCCCGTTCTCCCAGTCCGGGATTTTTTGT
>JAHIFK010000128.1 GCA_018900975.1 Methanobacteriota archaeon | reverse complement strand
GTGTCCACAGACATGTTGGGGTAAAAATGATAAACATCTACAGCATGTTCTTCAAATAACCATGTCGCAAGATTGTGAAATTTATTCTATCCACCATTATTCATGTTATGAATTTACCCCTGAATCTATGTGGACATTAACACTAACGCATTATTTTTCACACACTTAATTATTAGTGTGTATTTTAGGTTCTGTCAAGTCTTCGGTTGATGGGAAGTGATGTCAAATTTCGGTTGATGACTTTTCAATTCGTATGGTTGCTTGCTGAGAGCGTGTGCTTCTGTGTTCTCTTCGCCAGGGATCCACTTGAATTTAATTTTATGGAATTTCTCTACCAGTCTGCAGGCATCCTCAAAAAGCTCAATATATACCCCGCCACGGGCTGCCTTGGTGCCGTTCATCTGGTCTATCACGAGTTCGCTGTCGCCCTTTATTGTTAGGTTGCTGGTTATGCCGTGTTTTATAAGCCATTCGAGGGCGGCGCATAGACCGGCATACTCCGCGTAGTTGTTGGTGAGGTCGGGGTCGGTTCCAATGATTCTGGACTCTTTATGAATTCGCCGTTGGCTGTCGTATACGCAAACCCCGTAGGAAGTAATGCCGCCTGGATTCACTGTGCAGGCGCCATCGAAGAATACGGTTATATCTCCATGGACTTTAACGATATTTGGTTCTCGGTTTTTGAGATAATCCTTCTTAGTTATGAGACCTTTTTTTTCAAGCCGATCCAATGCACACGAAACTTTCCCCCGGCTCCAGTTCAGCTTTTTTGAAATTTCGTACAGGTATGTGCCGGGGTTAGCCTTCAGGAATTCAAGAAGCTCCTGCTCGGTCATGTCCCCCGTCTTTATTCGATGCTCCCGGGTCCGTTCGGTCGCTTTTGCTGATCTCTTTATTCCGAATTTGATTTCACCAACAAAATAAACGACTCTCCTTTTTCTGAACATGCCTCTGCCTGTATCCATGAAAAAATGCGAATACGCAGCATTCGCCCATCTTGTTTCTAGTTCTACGTCCTCGAGAACGAACTGTATATAGAAGCCAATGCTCTTTTTCTCGGTGCGCCTTCTGATGCGTCCTATCTTCTGCAGCGTTATAGTGTTTGACCTTGACGGGATGAGATCTATTACTACGTCGAGTCCGGGGATATCCACACCTTCGCCCGCGAGCTTCGCAGTTACGATTCCCGATATCTCTTTTTCCCGCAGCTGGCGGAATAGCTCGTCCCGCTTTTCCACGGATAAATCGGCTGACAGGAAGGGAATGTTGAACTCGTCGGATATGAATTTGGCTGCCCGTATCCTGTCCGCAAAAATGATGTAGACGAGCTTGTTTTTATTTATTTTTTCTAAGAGAGTTTCCAAAGCTTCAAGCTTTGCGCCCGATAGTACAGACATCTCCCGCAGTTGATTCTGTATAACGGTTTTATTGTATCCTTCTTCTTCCATTCGGTCGATTGCCGTTGAAACTTCAAGATCTTTAAGCATTAATGTGTAAAATATAGTAGGAGATATGTGTTTATCTTCAAGCAGATCCTCTGCCTTCAGATCATATACTATTTTGTCGTAGAACGCATACAGCCCGCCGTCCTTTTTGTCCTCGCGTTTAGGCGTTGCTGTAAGTCCGAGCTTATATTTGCAATTTACGTAATCGTTTACCTTCAGGAAAGTTGTCGCCGGGACATGGTGGCATTCATCTGCGATAACCAGCCCGATGTGCAGGGTTTTTATTATTTCGAGGTTGTTTATGAGGGTCTGGTACGTTCCTATTATTATTTTAGCGTTTACTTCTTTTTTCCCGGCGGCAAACAGCCCGATATCGCTTTCTTGAACGTTGAGCAATTGTACCAGGTTTGCTTTCCACTGGCCTATTATATCTTTTTTGTGCACCAGGATAAGCGTTTTTACCTTCGTTCTGGCGATTGCCATGGCACCCATGAAGGTCTTGCCGGATGCTGTGGGAGCTACTATCAGCCCTACACCTCGCTTGCACCATGCATCAACAGCTTCGATCTGGTAGTCGCGTGCCGTGGCATCCGTATTTAGCTGGACCGGGATGGTTTCTGCCTGCGTTGCCGGTTCAGTGAAAATAAACCCTTTTGAGCGGAGATAATCAAAAAATAACGTTGAAAAACCAATCGAAGTGCTAAATACAGTCTTATTAGTGCCTATCGTCCTATCTTTTTCATACTTTACGGGCATCTCATGTATTTCATACTCGTCCAGCCGTCCAAACTCATTTGTGAACTTCTTGAGATAGTGCCATTTTTTAAAATCTGTTATCTGATCAAACGTGGCGTACTTCTCAAAACCCTCTTTGAAGCAGTAGTATACCCGGTCACTCTCTACTCTAACACTGATACGCTTTGCCTCCTCCTCTGTTTTTGCTAAGTCGCCTTCCTTGACCTTGAAGTGCGCTTTAAAAAATTCCTCATCGAACTCTACCCGGCAGTGATCCTTTAAAAATGCAACCGCCTGGGTAAGACTGTACCACGAGTTCTTTTTGAGATAAAACGTTTTGTCCAAAAAGTAGAAATGCTTTTTCCATTCGTTTTCACCAAGAGGGATAAACGCATTTATCAGCTTTTTAAGATAAACCTGTCCTTTGGGGTCGAGTTCAATTTTGATGTGCGGCTGCATAGCTCAGACTATGCCATCATACTTTATAATAGTTTGTAAACGTCATATTCCTAATTTAAAACGTTTGCAAACGCCGTTTAAAAGTGAAATGGCAACCGATAGCGTTTATCGAAATTGGATCACCAACCGAAATTTGACAGCACCTTCTATCAACCGAAGACTTGACAGAACCCTTAAACAGGCTCTTTATCACTTGTTTGCAAATTTCTCCAATTTTAGAATTTTTTGCATAACTGGTAGTAATACACTGTAATACATGGCGGTAGCAGGATCGGGACTGTCTGAAAAGTCTTGAGATGAACTCACCCGTAATGGGTGAGTTCATTGTAAAGTCTTTAATGCGTAACGTTTCTCTGGATTCGTTACGCTCGCTTCACTTGTATTATTTCAAAGTTCTGACAGCAACCGAATACTTTACAGTACCGTATGAAAATATGCTATTCATGACTAACAGAAAGCAAAAAGAGCGAGGAGCCAGAGCATGAAGCCCGTGAAGATAGTGGTCGAAAAGCATCTCCTGAAGGGTATGTGGCGTATCCTCTCGGCTTAAACGGTGTTGTGGTAGGGCAGGGAGGCACTTATGAGGAAGCCCTGGCTGACGTGGAGTCCGCGATCAGATTCCATATAGAGACGTTCGGAGAACGGGAAGTCTTTAAGACTTAATACGTCTCCGGGATATTCATGTAGGGCATAGCCTTGGACTGCTCCCTGACTTCCTTTAGCCGTTCAGTTAGGATCTTTGTGAGCAGAGCGTCCCGGAATATTGCCTAACTCGGCGTAAAAATCTGCAAATTCCAGTACTGCCAT
>JAHIFK010000127.1 GCA_018900975.1 Methanobacteriota archaeon | reverse complement strand
TATACCAGGATATAGCGGCTATCACTTATCGCAGGAATGGAGTCCGTTCGAGACCCCGGCATCATTAGCAGATAAGAAGAAGAGTTATCCAAAGACACTATATCTTACAGAAGTGGAGTGCGCCTTTTTCAATGCTGCTGGCTTAAAGCCTGCACCATACGAAGCAACGAAGGGACTCGTGGTCACGGATATAAACGAAATAAGGCGGCTGCTCAACAGCATCACCACAAAGTCAATAGGAATTGACTGGGGCAACATATCCCGCTGGACAGTCTGCGGAATGACAGCAACGCGTGAGCCTGTACTTATCAGAACTGGGAGCTGGGATGACCCGAACGAAGTGACGGAGTTCAGGGGAAGAAAGGAAAAATCGTCTGCTACATCGGCGATCGAGCGCGAGCTTGAAGAGAATGAAAAGCGCATCAGGAAACACCTGAGCGAAGCGATAAACCTGATCAATTTCGAGAAACCGGATTACGTGATGTGCGATGCAGGTTACTCAAAAAAGATGCCGCAGGAGCTTATGGCAATGTTCCCGAAAAAGGTCTGGGCTGTTACAACGGGCGATAGAAGAGAGTCGTTCCCTTCCTGGACAGTGAAGAACAAGGACTCGGATTCCAGGCAACTGCTGCCAAAAGAACAGTGGGAGTACTTCTGCGATGTGGATCACTCGGCAATGTGCGAGATCCTGGAAACACATGTGACGAATAAAACATTTCATATCATAGATATCGACCAGAGCCAGTCGATAGACGAGTACCTGCTGGAACTCAATATGGCAGATATTGTGGAAGTGGAATCCAGGGAGACTGTAAAGCGGAGGTACTCGATCACGAAAGCTCATAGTTATGCAGCGACGTGTTATGCACTTTTGCCGTTTACCAGACAAAAAAAGAAACAAACCATGTTTCCCGCGGGGCGTTAAATGATAAAAATAGAAACTCTGTTCAAGAACGGATCATCGAATGAAACACTGAAGAAAACATATCAGGTCAATCAAGAAGAAGTATACATTTCCTTCAAGAAGGGAATGGTGCGGTCAGATGAATATTACCTGGTGGAAAGGATCGGTAAGAATATCAGACTCATACCAACACAGCCATATTTGATCAGGAGCCACCCCGAAGACCCGCGCCACCGAAAGGTCAGAGCTTATACGGGCAGATCTCCATGCATTTCATTACCGCAAGACTTTGTGAAGCCGGATCAGCTTTTCAGGGTGATCAAGTCCGTATCAGGCGTTATCTGGCTGCTGAGGATAGATTCTTTTTCATATGCGGATGAGACTTCAATCCCACCAGAGGTCTTGAGGGTTGTATGATATACGGTTGATACCAGATTTCGCACCGGCGGGTGCTGAAATCCGGCGCGTTCAGGCAAACTGAACAGATTCATTAACTCTGGCATGAGCCAGAAGGAGAAGAAAATGAATCTTGAGAGAGTTTGTCGCAAAGGAAGTAGAAAGAAGGAAAAACACGGTGGTCCAGATGTTTATTGATGTAGTCGAGGCAAGAAGGGGGATTCAAGTGCCTGTGGGTAAAGTGGTTCACACCGCAGAATTCGCATTCAGGGTCGCAGGAGTTGATGGGGACTGGGATGAAGCCCAGAAGAGGGCAACTGGTCTAGCAGAACAGGCAGTCGAAGATTTCCTGGACACAATCGACGCTGATGAAATAATCGCACCCGAGGACACTGGAAAATCTCGTGGACTGCAGAGGGCGCCGTGCCAGAAACCGGAATTGCACATGGTTGAACTGGTCTTCGATGCAACAAACAGTAAACAGCGCAGTGACAGGATCATGCGAGCCAAAACCGAAGAAATGTCGTTCGAACCTGGCCCGTATGGTGATGGCTGGATATGTACATCCCATAATGGAAGGAAGTTCGAGGTAAATGCGGATAAAGGTGCTGGCCTAGGTAGATGCAATTGTGAGGATTTCATAAACCGCGGGATAAGCTCGAAGATGCCGTGTAAACACGTCTATGCACTGGTAATGAGCGGCGAGAGATTCTGGGACTGTCCAGAGAGTCAGGGCAAACGAGTGTAGATGGAGACTTGGCAAACATCCCGAAGGCGAATGTGGTCGTCATAGCGGATACGTCCTAGAAACTGTGCAAGCAGAGCCAGACATACAACAGGATACTGAGACCCCAACAGACAAGGAAATCTCGTATCTATATGCTCAGCGAAGGGCATGATAGACGAGTATATGCAGCAGCTGATGGATGCGAAGTCAGAGGCGATGGATGAAGGCATCGATTACCAGGATGCATCGGAGTTTGATTCGAAGAAGTGGTTGAGCTATCGCGATTTCACAGTGAAGATGCTGAAAGAAGAGGGATATGAGATGGGTTAAGAGAGAATTAGGGATATATGGCTTGGTTGGGCAGGGCTGGGATGTGGTTGAAAAATACATTTCCTCGCAGAACTGCAATGCAGGAGAAAAAGTTTTATAGGCAAAAAACGCTATCAAGCCCTGTACCCTTCAAGAATAGTGTATAGTGACTGCAACGATAGGAATTTTGTGCATCCGTTAGAATATCAGGTACCAACATAACAATTATTGAACTGAATACGGGCACGGATATGACTATGTGATATTTAAGAGAGTCAGGTTGCAGAACTGAGGATTAAGGTAAACATTATAATTCACTGACAGGTCTGCTATCCAACAGCATTTATATACTCTTGTGACTATGAAAATCGTTGAATTCAGGTGGTATGAAATAAAATGGAGATAAATACGATTAAGATAAATACAGCCAAAAACGAACTATTTAACACGCACACTCGGGTGGTAATATGAATAGAATACTAAAGGCTACTCTAATTGTTTCTTTTATTTTCATACTTTCAGTCAATACTGTTTCAGCCGTAGTGAACGCAAGCGTCGAGCTTCATGGAGAGAAGACAGATGTGGTTCTCGGGGAAGATATTATATTGAAACTGTCAGCGGTCAATATTATTACAAAACCGGTGATGACTGTGCAGGTAATTTTAATCCCTCCTTCAGGGATGTCCGTGAGTTCATCGGAATTCGTTACTTCAGGGGCAGGACAATTCACTTCAACTTTTAATATCATTACAGGCGCAGGAAAAGATATTGAGGTAAGAATAAAGGCAAACCAGATAGGCGATTTTGAGGTAAAAGGGAGGGTAATATATTACTTCGGGGGCGATATATCAACCGCAGAAGAAGGTATGTTGAGTCTTCCTATAACAGTAAGGGCTCCTCCTGTTCCTACTGAGGCTCCTCCGATCGAGATTGTGCCAAAATTTGGAACCAATACCTGGATCCTTATTGGAATTATTGCTCTGTTATTGTTATTTGCTGCAATTTACATATCAGGCTCAGCGTTAAAAAGACAGCGTAAGATAAAAGATGCTAATGATGATATTGAGACGTGGAAAAACTGGAAAAAGGCAGTTGCAGAATCCAGGAAAAATGTGGATGATGAGGATGTTCACGATATTGATGATCCTCAATCAAATCCTGAAAAAGGTGGAGTCCAAATAAATATCAAGAACAGCATCGTGCGGAACAGCAATATTGGAGGGGGAAAACGTAATGACAGGAACACGAAATAGGATTTTTCCAAGATCAAATCCAAAACACAAGCTATTTTATCCGCGCAAACCCATACAACAGCGGTAACCAATGGATGATAAAACTCTCTCTCACGGGTCTGATGGCAAACCCCAAGTACTCCGTGAGTCTGAATTCTATGGAGGATGCATCCGTGTCAAAATATCCGTAAAGAACACATCCAGTTTAGTTATTACTGCCGTCGCGCTTGAGCTTGAAAGCGATGAAAAGATACTTCATTTTGACCGATGTGAACCCGAATATCCACAAAAGAATGGTAAAATCATTCTTGATACCATCAATCCACATACCGACAGGACTATCGCTTTCTATCTTGATCCGCTTATATGTGCTAAAGAAGGCACTGATATCAACTGTCGTGTGAATTTCAAGTATGCTGATGGAAAACCTGATACTGTCAACATGGAGCCGCTCAAGATACAGGTGGTTTGCCCAATCTTTCGGACTGAGCATGATATCAATATCGGAAGGCTCAAGGAACTTATAAAAGAACTGCATTCACATGACAGCAAGGTCTATACCATTCCCAAAAGAGTGGATATTGCAGAGAGCCTGAAGACCTGCAGGAATGTTATTCAACAGCACGATGTGCGCCACATCAAGACCTTCAAGACCACAGATGATTCGACTTATGAATGCTGGTATTTTGGAAAGACAAAAGTTACAAAGAAAGACCTTGTAATAAAATGCGCCGTTCGAAGGGATACTAATAGCATTGAGATCTTTGTGTCTGGAGATGATCCCAGGGACATTACGGGGCTCCTTGCTGAGATCGGGCGCAATCTTACGAAAGAATTTGATACGCTGGGAAAGGTACAGCCTGTTTTCAATGTGGTTGTCAAGAATTCTATGGTAAAGGGGAGCAATCTGCTGAGCTTTTGTGATCTTGATGGGATATGCGGCGGGAATGTGGTGATAGAGGACAGCTTTGTGGATGGGACAAATGTTGCTTCATGGAATGAAGCAGCACAGAAGGAAAGAGAAGATAAAGCCCGCCGGGGGAGAGAGGAAGTATCACGAGTTTTGTTCAAACAAACTAGTACAGGTACCGAAAATTATGTTCAGATAGGAGAATTTTCGTTTGATAGAAAATATATAAGAAAAAAACAGAATGACATCAGTGATTTTGAAAACGAATCAGGATACTCTGTTGCTTTCGGTGGGGAGAAATGGACAAAAGGCAAAGCTATGGAGTATATTGAAATACCATATGGATTTATAGGAATTAGCAAAACTGGTGTTGAACGTGGCATATCAAAAAAGCTGAAAGATGCTGTAAAAAAAGATATTACTGCCTCCTCATATGCAGAACTCCAATCATCAGTTAAAATTGCGAAAAAAGAAGACAAAGTAGTACAAAACGTCGCAATAAAGGCTGAAAAAGAAAAAACGGAGCAGGAAGAAGAGATAAGAAGAAAACAAGAAGAGAAGGAACGCATCGCAAAGGAAAGAGAAAAGTTAAGTGTCAGTGAAAAGAAAGAAGGGATTTCGCAGATAAAACTTTTAGCCGTGGCGCTGTTGCTGGGCGTGCTGCTGATTGGATATTGGGTGCTGGCGCCGGGTGCAACTGAAACGCCTGTAACTATGAAATCAACGCCGACTCCAACGCCTGAAGCTACTACAAGCGTAATCCAGACACCCACAGTTACTCAAACAGTTTCTCCGGCACTCGTATCTACGCCAGCCCAGAAAACCTTCACCAACTCCATCGGCATGGAGTTCGTGGTTATTCCCGCTGGCGAGTTTGACATGGGCATACCGAGTGATAGTAATTTCATTTGGGAACAACCAAAACAACATGTAAAAATAGCAAAGGCTTTTTACATGGGCAAATACGAAGTAACTCAGAAACAGTGGCGAGAGGTCATGGGAAATATCCCTTCCTCTTTCAAAGGTGACAACTTACCAGTTGAAACTGTATCATGGAACGATGTTCAAGAATTCATCAAAAAACTCAATGAAAAAGAAGGCTCGAACAAATACCGCCTTCCTTCTGAGGCAGAATGGGAATATGCTGCAAGGGCAGGTACTAATACAAGATATTCATTTGGAGATGATGAATCAAAGCTTGGTGATTATGCGTGGTATGATACAAAAAACTCAGACAGCAAAACTCATGAGGTTGGTCAGAAGAAGCCAAATCAATGGGGGTTGTACGATATGCACGGGAACGTGGATGAATTGGTGCAAGATATATGGCATGATAACTACAACGGCGCTCCAACAGATGGCAGCGCATGGGAAAGTGGAAGCGGCTCTAGCCGGGTAGCTCGTGGCGGTGGCTGGAACGGCAATGCACGGAACATAAGGTCCGCATCTCGCGGCTACGTGGTAACTGCAGGTGGTGTCAGCAGCACTCTCGGTTTCCGCCTCGTGATGGAGATTACTACAAACGTCAGCCTATCTACCAATATTACTCCTGTTGTCTCTACTATACCTATAATTACACCGTCCACAGACCAGAAAACCTTCGCCAACTCCATCGGTATGGAATTCGTATTGATACCAGCTGGCGAGTTTGATATGGGCTCGCTATCGAATGAAGCAGGAAGGTACGAGCAGGAAGGTCCAGTCCATCATGTGAATATCTCAAAAGCATTCTATATAGGCAAATATGAGGTTACGCAGAAACAGTGGCGCGATGTCATGGGAAGCAGCCCATCAAGTTTCAAAGGTGACAACCTGCCTGTTGAACAGGTTACATGGGATGATGTTCAGGACTTTATCAAGAAGCTCAACGAGAAAGATGGTGGAAACAAATACCGTCTTCCAACAGAAGCTGAATGGGAGTATGTAGCTCGTGCAGGAACAACAACGCGATACTCCTTTGGCGATGATGAATCAAAACTTGGCGATTATGCTTGGTATGATTCGAATTCAGGAAACAAGACTCATGAGGTGGGTCAGAAAAAGCCTAATCCTTGGGGTTTGTACGATATGCACGGTAATGTCAATGAATGGGTGCTGGATAAATTACATGGTAACTATAATGGCGCCCCAACAGATGGTAGTACCTGGGAAAATCAGGGTTACCCCATCTTCGTTTTTCGTGGCGGTAGCTGGCTCTTCTATGCCGGAGACTGCCGGTCAGCGTTTCGCAGCGGTGTCGTCGCTGCAGCTAAACGGGGCGATTTCGGCTTTCGCCTTCTGGAGGAAGTGTAGCTGCATTACGCTTTTAAAAACCGGCATATTATAAAAAATTATATGCAATTAGTTTTTAAGCAAATCATCGGGTTGTTTCGTGGAATTTTTTACCCATTTACCATTTACAATTTTTATAGGAATAGCATATTTCTCATGTTTTTCATCAATCACATATAATTTTCCTACTTCATTTTTCCCATTCCATTCAAAACAATGGAAAATAATTTTATCCGGCTTAACCGATCGAGATTTCGGTTTATCAGGGTCAGGAGCAATTAGAATTATTACCCAAATTTCATCATCATTAAAGGACTTTGCATCTTTTTTTAGGTCATCTTGTATGTGTTTCATAAAATATTCTACAGATTGATTATAATTAGGTAAAGATTCGGTTTGTCCATCAATAGACTTAAATCGATGTGGTCGGGATACCAAAACTTTAAAATGGGAATTTATGCTCTTTAATTTATTTATTTCATCACGAATCGCTATTAATTGATCTTTTGCTTTTCCATTGACTGTTTCATCTTCATCATCTTTATAATTCAATACATATTCTTGTTCTTGAATTTTCACTTGATCTGGGATATCCTCTGAATGTTCCACGGCTAAAAAATATCTATTATTTAGGTCTAACCACGCTACATCTATACATCGGCACGGAAATTTTTTTAACGAATACATTTCATACATTTCACCAAATTCTTTCTCATGAAAATCATGGATATAGGTATCTATATTATCGTGCGTATAACAACAGAGAATTTTATAAAGTCCTGTGTTCATAGCTTCAAGCATAAAACAAGTCTCCACAAAAGGTGACCATGACGTGCCATACTTTTCAGTGTGTTCCCAATCTTTATGACCAAAATTATCAAAATTTTCCTCAACATAATTAAATAATATATCTATAATATCCGTGGCTTTTTTAATTTCTTCCAAAAGCTTCACTCTCCTTCTCTATATCTTTCAATTGCTAAATCAGTCTCATATTCCATATATGAGCTAATTAAATCTATGTTTAATTGAATTTTTACTAAATCTTTATCAAGTTTACAATAAGTATTCAGAGCATTGAATTCATTTGGTCTTGATTTCAATTTTTTTGCACGCCTTAAAAATGATTGTAATTTTGATTCATAATGATTGAAAGAATTTTGAGTATCAACATTTTTGATTTCTTTCAAAGACTCACAAACTTTTATAACTCTTACTTCAATATCTAATGCGAGTGATTTTGAAAAATTCTTTTTATCGAATTCCCTACCAGCACGAAATTTCTTCATTAATTCTTCCAGTTTTCTCCGTGAAAATAAGCTGTTAAAGCCTGAGATTTCATATTTAGAAAAGATAGAATTGTTCTCTATATTAGATGGTATGTGTCCAAAAAATTTGGGAATAATATCACAGCAAATTTGAAAATATAATTTCACAACTTCGCTAATTATTCCATCCCGCAGTTTATTTGAATGATAAGCTTCATTACGAAAAATATGACAAAAATTTAAAATCACTTTTTGATTTTCTGATATTTTATCATCATTCACTAGAAATTTTGTCTTTGCTTTGAAATCATAATACTTATCATTAAATGTACCTTTAATTATCGCTTCATAATCTTCTAATGATAATTCTGCTTTTGTTAGGTCATACATTAATATTTCAATAACATTATCTATTAGAATTAAGGCAAGTCTTGAGCCTGTGATTGTTTGCTTATCTATTTGAACTGCAGCTTCTTCAATCTGTTCAATAACCTGAGCAAAAAAGTTCATTTTATTCCTTCTGTCGCTTCCATGATATTTTAATATAATGTCCTATGTTTTTAAAACTATTGACGCTAAAATCCGATGCGCCGTCATACGTCATCTGTTAAGGGGGGGAATTGCATGATAGAACACGGATTGCGCGGATTACGCGGATGCGTACGGATACGAAAATAAATCCGTGAAAATCCGTCTAATCCGTGTCATCTGTGTTCTATTTAAACTAAATTGGTTAACCATAAAAAATCATTGGTTCTTTGGAAAACGATACAGATCGAGCCAGTCAAACTCCTTAACCGATGACTAATGAAAGCGACTTGCCCTTAAAGCCTGAAGTGCAGATGAAAAAGTTCATGGATTTCATACGTAAAACATTAGTGCGATAATCACTTTGAAATACCGTCTTACCTTAAAGCGGATGGGGATGTACAGCGCGTGCAGGCACTACAACAAGATATTTTTTCGGAGATGATGAATCAAAGCTCGGTGATTATGCATGGTATGATGCCAATTCCGGCAGTACAACTCATAGGGTTGGTCAGAAAAAACCCAATCCATGGGGACTGTATGACATGCAAGGCAATGTCTGGGAATGGGTGCAGGATAAATGGCATGATGACTATGACGGCGCTCCGACAGATGGAAGTTCTTGGGAAAGTGGAGAAGGCTCCGTCCGGGTTAAACGGGGCGGTAGCTTTAACTACGGTGCCGGGGACGGCCGTTCGGCGCATCGCGGCTTCGGCGACAAACAGGGCCACCGTAGCAGCTACCTCGGCTTTCGCCTTGTGAGGGTTTCGTAGCCACTTTCCGCTTTACCACCTCCATTTCACCTAAATTATCACAAATTGTGAATTAATTTTTTTGCTGCTGGAGGGAGTTACTTTTTTTAAATCTATCATGATACTCTTTTATCACACTCTCTATTATTTGTTTCATAGCATTGTTTAAGATTCTAACTTCTTCATCTACGGGTTCTGGCATTGCCGCCAATTGTGTTTTTCTATAAAAATTGGCCCACATTTGAAAATCTCTCCCACATCGAGGATTTTGCCCCCCATATGAACGATGCCCCAATTTTATATGTAATATTTCATGGTTTAGAACCTGCCAAAATGCACTCTTTTTGCTGACATGATGTTTTTCAGCAAGATCGTAAACAAACCATACTGGGATATATACAAAGTTCTCGTCAAAATGGGGCTTATCTTCATCGGTAAGTTCATGAGACGGCTTCGCTCCTTCAATTATTTTCAATTGCATGTTTGTACCGCACCAATCAGTGGTTATTCTGGCATTAAAGTTTTCATGCATAAAATTTTAGTAAGTAACTTGACTTTGTTACATTAATACTTAAGTCGTTCGCAAAACCATCTGGAATCCAAATAATCACATAAAAAGATCAATGCCAAAACATAAAAATTGTCTCATATTGAAATTTTGTCATAAAAACACCACAAACCATAAC
>JAHIFK010000010.1 GCA_018900975.1 Methanobacteriota archaeon | reverse complement strand
GATGACGTTGCGGTTCCGAACATTATTTGCTTCAGATCATGACGCTTATCTTTACTAAAACCTTGAGTAATATCGATTGGCTCTGGCTTATTGGTCTCATAAGCCCCATAAAAACTTTTACTCGTCGTATCGACTCGAATGGTGAAATGTTCGGATTCCAGGGAAGAATCAATGGCAAATAATCAGCTCTATATGCAGAAATTCATAAATCAATCATCCCCTCTGTAATATATGCGTCACAATATACTACTGAGGTTCGCTAATTATCGGTTTTAGTAAAAATAGATTTCTAAATATACTTAGGGTACGGAATGTGGGCTGCAGCTCTACCTATTGATAGTTCTTTATTTTTATACATCTCTATTGCAAGATTAAGCCTGAGGTCAGGTTTGGTTTGAAATAGATTTATTAAGGCGTCTTTGATTAATTCACCTTTATTCCTGTAAAGACCTGCCCTGATTAATGCCTTTATTTCGTTTTCAAATGCTGAAGGAATGGTTACTGTGGTCATTTTCAAATAAAAATTGTGGTTAATACTATAAAAGGATGTTGAAGTACCCTCATACTCTCATCTTTCGGGCTACTCGTGCCACAGGAAGCATCGAGGACGCAGAGAGAAAAAATCTACCTCTTAGTAGTAATATGTAATACATTGTATTACACCTCATCCCGAGCAGGCGATCCCCGATAATTATGAAAGAATCGCCTGCCCCTTCATATACTCCCTTAAAACCACCGTGGCATAACTCCCCTTAGGAAGCGTGAATTCCAGTACGACCTTTGTCTTTCCTTCATTAACCTCATCCTCCATGACCGAGAATTCTGGTTTTACGACCAGCACTATCTCCCTGCGAAGCCCTTTTGATGCTATTTCAGGCATTCCCGGAACTTTAAAGCCTTCGGTGTCAATGTTCAATTCCCTGATCACCTCTCTCTCTATCTCTCCCTGCCCTCCCTCCGAAAACTGGGTATCATACCCAATAAGCGGCGCAGTCACGAAAGCGCGCCCCTTGGTGATGAGATTGTTTATTCCGTCAAGGTTGTCAGCATTGACCTTCTGAAGCCGTGAAGTATCAGGCATCCCCACCTCGTTCTTGAAACACACAACGTCCCCATCGTAAGCTTCATTTATCGACAATCCTGCATCGATTCGCCTGCTCAGGATAATATTGAATACATATGATTGATACGCATGCAGGAACATCTTTTGAAGGTTCGGGGACAGCACCCTGAACGCGCCCGCATGATCATCTGGATTGGCGATCAGGTAATTCATCATCGCCCTCTCGAACTGCAGGCGCAGGGGATACATATTCAAACCCGCCTTAAAATCCCCGGTATCCTGCACATACTTTCTGGCTTGCCTGATATCTTCGGACTCATCAGGGAATGGTCTTGCGATATACGTGAGCGCAGCATCTTTAAGATTCCCCTTAGCTATTGCTTCACCCACCACATGGGTCACAGGCCTGTTCTCCCCGAACCTCTGCACACCGAAGAAGTCTGGCACCCCATTCTCTAACTCCCTTGTTATGTTTTTCACCCTGTCAAGCGTTTCATCCACCTGTAGAGCGATATCCCTTATCGTTATTTTAAAACGGTTGCCCCACAGGTCGCCAAGACTTATCTTCTTGTTCGAGCGCCCTACAGGAGTAAGTTCCACATCCTTCAGCCTCACCCGCGAAAGCTCCTCTTCACTCATATCCCATATGCTTATCCTCTGTTTAGTGAGTGCGCGTTTATCTTTCGTCCCTGCCCAGCCAAACCTGTCCTGGCTTACCCTCAGGATACGCGAGAGTTCCCGCATTAGACGATGTGTGTCCCAGTTCCGTTTTGTAAGCTCCGCGATAAGGTATTTTCCGTTCGTGGTCTCTACCCTGTTCGTGATCTCCTCTACCGCGAAGTCATCGACCAGCTGCCGTATCCTGCCTCCGGTACCCGGACTCCCGGAATAATAGGAAAAGATGCCAATTTCATTATCGTTAATGATAATTCCCCTGTAATTTCATACAGGTAATATGGCGGATATATAGTTTAAAATAGCGGTCGTTATACCTGCTCCCTCAACACGAACACGAGATTTATATGGCGGTTATCCTTTATCACTGGAGAACACTTTATGGTCATATTAAGCTTGATCCCATGCCTGTTCACACTTACAAGGTTTCCCTTCCATTCATGTTTTGTGTCCTGAATAAGGCTGTCTTTATCAAGCATCAGGTTGCTGTCTGGATGTTTTATCGAGCTGATATGCATCCTTGAACGTTCATCCTGCGAGTAGCCGTACTTTTTTTCAAACGCAGGATTTGCATACTTGAAATCTCCGCTCATGTTCGTTATTATCACGCAGTCGTCCATGCTGTTAAGAACTGAACTGAATATGAGAAGCTTCTCACGTTCTTCCATCAGGCTGTCATGGTATTGCTTGACACGCAGCAGAGATTTTACCCTTGCGTTCAATTCATATATATCCACGGGCTTGCTTAAGAAATCATCCGCGCCCGCTTCGATAGCTTTTATCCGATCTTCTTTCTCATGAAGGGCGGTCACCATCACAACAGGTATGGACATCGTACTGGGGCTGCTCTTAAGATTCTTGCACACCGCGTATCCATTCATGTTGGGCATCATTATGTCAAGAAGGATAAGGTCTGGAAACGTTTTCTCCACTTTTATTAAAGCCTCAGTTCCGCTCATGGCTGTAACTACATCGTAGTCCTTCGAAAGAATCCCTTCCAGAAGTTCAACATTCATCTGCTCGTCGTCCACAACAAGGATCTTTGATTTACTCATCCAATTACTTCCTGTATTTGTCCATTTTTTTTATGAAATCCTGGATGTCCAGAGGTTTGGATATGTAATCGGTAAAGCCTTCATTAAGCAGTCTTTCCTTGTCTCCTGCCATTGCGAACGCTGTCAGTGCAACAAATGGAACATTTTTATATCCGGGCATGCTTTTTATTATCCTGGTAGCTTCAACGCCGTCTATGCCGGGCAGAGCTATATCCATAAGTATCAGGTCATAGGAAGTTTTTTCCGTTATTTTAATGGCTTTCTCTCCATCATCTACCGTATCCACAACGAAATTCCGGGATTTGAGTATTTCGAGTATCAGTTCCATATTCAGGGGATTATCTTCAACAACGAGTACTTTTACCATTTTAAAATCATCATTCTAATAATTAGTATGAGGTGTTATATAAAGTTGTCCTTAAAAAAAAATTTTACAGTTTATCTAATAATGTTTATATCTTCAGGTACCAATTTTAACTTGATGCGAATAGCTATGAAAGTCGCCTATATAGGAACGGATTATCACGGTTTCCAGGTACAGCCTAACGTCAATACCATAGAGAGTGAGCTCTTCAGGGCTCTTAAGGAATTGAACATTATCAATAATCCTCATGAAGCGAACTATATCGCCGCGGGTCGTACTGACAGCGGAGTACATGCGATCGGGCAGGTCATAGCGTTCAATACAGATAATCCTGATATTGCCCTTCCCAGGGCCGTGAACAACAAGCTTCCTCCGACGATATGGACATGGGCAAGCGCTCGCGTGCCAGATGAGTTTGACCCAAGGCGTGACGCGTTGGGCCGCGAATACAGGTATATCATGTGCGGACAGTACGACATATCACTGTTGCGGAATGCTTCCCGGCTGTTAAAGGGTGTGCATGATTTCACCAATTTTTCAACGCCAGACAAGGACAGGAGCAGGATATCCATGGTGAAATCCATCAATGTGAGGGTGGAAAGAGAGTTTATGATAATAAATATACAGGCAAACCATTTTATCTGGCATATGGTAAGAAAGATCGCAACAGCACTAAAACTTGTGGGAAGCGGCGCCCGCGACCTGGCATGGCTTGAACAGATGCTCTCTCCCGGAGAGTATAATGAAGGATTAGAGCCTGCTCCCGCATACGGTCTTGTTTTCAAGGACGTAGAATACCGCAACATGATCTGGTGTGAGGACGCATATGCGAAAAAAACCATAACCGAGAAACTAGATAAGTTGTTTTTATGGCACGGGGTCATGGCTGAGATGCTAAGAGAACTTAAAGAAAGCCTGGCAGCATAGGCTATGTTGATCGCATTTGAATTGTCAGGTGAACACAGTACCCTTCCTGGATCCGAAGTGCTAGCATGTCTTGAGTCTGAGTGTGCGGATTTTAGCGTCGTTCTCAGGCTTGACGGGTGTCTTATGATCGAGATACGAAAAGACGCATGCAGAGTAGCAGATATCCTTACAAAAAAACTTTCTATGACACATTATATTACTGAAGTTTTCGGGATAGGCGGGGCAAATGAGGAAGATGTTTTGGATACTGTTGAAAAATCAGGTTTTGAAATTAAAGGTACCTACAGCATACGGGTCAAAAAGATAAGGGAATATTCCACAATAGACACGGGATTGATGGAGAAGCGCATTGGCGGGATTTTCTTTCAAAGGGGGGATCGGGCAGACCTGAAAAATCCCGAAGTGCAGTTAAGGGTATTGCTTACGGAGGATAAAAGCATCTTCGGACGAATAATGTATTCTATTGACCGCAGCGCCTTTGAGGCGCGAAAGCCCCATAATAAGCCTTTCTTTTACCCTGGCGTGATGATGCCCAGGGCGGCGCGGGCTCTTGTGAACATCGCAAAACCGGAAGCATCTCTGCTTGACCCGTTCTGCGGGACAGGCGGTATCCTGGTCGAGGCGGGGCTTATTGGCATCAGGGTCATAGGCGGCGACATGCAGCGCAAGCTGCTTCTTGGCGCTAAAATGAACCTTGACCACTACAATATCGATCATTCATTGATGTATCAGGATGCATGCGGCATGGCGCTGCGGGATGAGAGTGTGGATGCAGTTGTCACAGACCCGCCA
The DNA here is from genome assembly GCA_018900975.1 of Methanobacteriota archaeon. Taxonomy (GTDB): domain Archaea; phylum Halobacteriota; class Methanosarcinia; order Methanosarcinales; family Methanoperedenaceae; genus Methanoperedens. The sequence goes on along the minus strand of JAHIFK010000010.1, from coordinate 1,459 downwards.
TACGGCAGGTCGGCGGCGATAAAAGCAGAATCACTCGAACATATGCTTACAGGTTCCCTGCGTGAGATATACCGCGTTCTGAAGAAGGGAAGACGGGCAGTATTTATTTCTGAGCGGGAGATAGAGACGCTGGCAAAGGATGCAGGATTCAGGATTTTAGAGACCCATGTTCAGAGAGTACATAAGAGCCTTACAAGGCGGATATGCATTCTTGAAAAATAAGTGCAGATATGTTGCTGCGTATCCGTCATTTCAAAATCCTATGATTATAAGGAGTTCTTGCTTTCCGTCCTGCTATCTGCGATTATGATATTAGAACGACCTTTTCTGATTTTTTTGATAAAACCCCTGTCTTCCAGGTCATCCAGCATCAGACTGACCTTTGCTTCCGAGCATTTCATTTGCCCCCTCAAATCTTTCTGGGTTACCCTGCCTCCCTTTTTTACGATAAGAGCATAGATTTCGTGGAGGTCTTCAGGCAGTTCCGTGGTTTTTGGCATGTCTGTGGGCTGCTGTGTAATAGATTCATTGGAAACCCCAACAGCCTCAGTAGTTTTTTTCTTCCATGACCTGTAATATATAGCAATGCCTGCGGCTATCAGAATGAAAACGAGGATGATATAAGAAGTCGGGTCACTTTCGCCTCTTATCTCAATGTCTCCTGTCAGGTTGATGTCTCCGAGATATTCCAGTTCTGGATCTGTAGGTGGGAAAAGAAGAATGTCTATATTGAACTTCCCTTCACTTTCCGCTATCTGGAAACCCTCTTCTTCTGAAAGTTCAAGGACATTATTCCGGAAATATTTTGCCTTGATCGTATAATTTCCTGGGGAGAGATTTTCAAACACATACGTTCCGTCTGTCGCAACCCTTGACTGGACCGGGATCGAGTCGATCTCAAGTATGGCGTTCCTCAGGGGTTTTTCAAAATCAGACCATGCATAAATGGTGCCTTGTACTGTTGCAGCATGAGCCCCGGAGATCAGGGCAATTATAACCGCGATTATCAAAAGTCCCCTTGAGAACCATAGCATATGTTCTTAATCCTGAATGACGGTATATATAGTTTATTATAAAGTTAAAGAGGCAATAATAAAGCTTTGTAAAGGGTTCTGAAGCCTAATAAAGATTAAAATATTATTCATATAAAAGTATGTTTATCAATGCCGCGATGATAGTATTGGGTAAGCAATCGCCGATCGTGCGGTTGGAAAAATACGGAGGAAACAATATGAAATACACAAACAGGATTTTGGCATCGCTTGTAGCTGCGGTGTTCATACTGAGCCTGTTCTCAGGTGTCGTAGCAGCAATACAAACACCTGCAGAACAGTATAAAAAAGATAAGGAAAAATACGACAATACAAAGAAAAAATTCGATGAGGCAAGAAAAATCTTCGAGAATGCAAGAGAGAGATTAAGAAATGCGAACGATAACAGGTCAAGGGAAGAACTCAAG
>JAHIFK010000126.1 GCA_018900975.1 Methanobacteriota archaeon | reverse complement strand
GGTATAGCGGAGAAAAATTATTTGAAGTCAATTGGAGTAAATTACTAAAGTAAAGCTGCTACGACCAAAAATTAGCTAAATTCTTGAAGGCACATGGGTGCTTGATAGTGGTTTCAATTTATGGTTGGGAAACTTGGGTTTTAATAAAGACCACTTTGAAGTTTTTGAAGAACTGGAACTGTTTTAGCGTAAGTTTAGTCAAAAAATGAAATGCCAACCGGTACATTTTTAAATTATTTAATATATTCCAGAAGTGCGTCGTACTAACCCCGCCCCCCCGCGCGCAGACCCGGTGCGTGCGGCATGCGCGGAGCCCGGACAGGTGCGGAGAACATATCGCAAGCAGGATTTTCTCCCTCAAACAACTATTTAAACCCAAAATAGAAATAGGAAGCATAGTATATTAATCCAGGCAAATTGGAGATCGAAAGATCAATATGAGAAAACAGTTCACTGTTATCATAGAGCAGGATGAAGACGGCATTTATGTAGCATCTGTGCCCGAACTTGAAGGATGCCATACGCAGGCAAAAACCCTGGATGAACTGAGAGAGAGAGTAAAAGAAGCGATACAGCTTTATTTAGAAGTCGAATCAGACCTCATTAATGAAGTACCGTTAAAATTTGTGGGCATCCAGAAGGTAGAGGTTGCAGTTTAAATGGATAAGATCAATCCCCTTCCTGCCAAGAAAGTGATCAAAATACTTGAAAAAATCGGCTTTTCGCAAATCAGACAAAAAGGTAGCCATTTGTTCATGCGTCATCCCGATGGAAGAACCACATTAATCACTGTTCATCCGGGAGAAGATGTTGGAAAAGGGATGATACGGAAAATAATAAACGACGCCAAAATTACAAGAGAGGAATGGCTTGAGCTATTAGAAACTGTATAAATCTTTTTTTACTCCCCCCCTGCTCGCAGACCCGGTGCAGCATGCGCGGAGCCCGGACAGGTGCGGATAACATATCGCAAGTGGGATAAATTGATATACTATCAGTATCTAATTAATACTGATAGTAATTGATCGACTTTAATAAAGCTCCAATAAAATACACAGTACATGCTTCCAGCCGATTAAAAGAACGTTTCCAGATGAAAACCGACGAAGTAAGGCATTACCTGAAAACGGGTAAACATATAAAAAAGACAAATAAAGATGGAGAAGTCGGGATGATTCAGAGTGAAATTGGAGATTCAAGGATACGCTTCGTTTACACCGTTAGAAGCGGGACGATTTATATACTGACAATAGAGGAATAAAATATGACAAAATGCCCACTATGCGAAACAGAAATGAGAAAAGAACGTAAAGAGATAGAAAAAGGCGTATGGGTTACCGTTGAGGTCTGCCCTCAGTGTAAAGACGAATGGGTAGATGAGAAAGAGCACGACAGGCTCGTATATCTGTTCAAGCGCAAAACCTTCAACCTCGGAGGCAGTATCGCAGTCAGGATACCCAAAGAAATAGCCGATGCCCTTGCCATAAAAGAAGGGACTGAAGTAAATTTCTCTGTGCAGGATAAAAAGATAATAATATCCAAGGCATCAGCATAAATTTACGCCGTAAATTCTATACGAACCGTACTTGCGCGCCCCCATTCCCTGCCGGCAGACCCGGTGCAGCATGCGCGGAGCCCGGACGGATGCGGAGAACTATCACGATAAAATACGGCGCGTCCGACCTGATGGCTTGCCTTTCGTGAAAAGTTAGCGCAGGTTCCAGCCATGCCAAACAAATAAATATACCAAAATACCATTATGGTATAATATGGAAATCGTGAATATCGACAAAGCAGGCAGGATTGTTATCCCTGGCACAATACGAAAAAGGCTGAAGTTGAACGAAGGCGCCAAGCTGCTCATAGCTGATGTGAAAAACGACCTCTTGATCATCAAAAAGATAAACGTCGAAGAACTGGCTGAGCAGCTTGAGAAGGATTTCAAGAATATCGACATCGATGCAGTAGTTGGAAGGGTGAGAAGTGACATCAAGGAAAAGATCAGGAAAAAGCATCCGTCGGTTTTTGGTTGATACAAATCTGTTTATCGCTAAAACTGAAGTGATGGATGTGGCCGAAAAATTCTTGCGCCTATGCAAACCATATTTTCCAGAAGATCAGTTGATTGACATCTATCACGCCGCTACCTGTCTGCAGGAAAGCGCGGTTTTGATCACGAATGACAGGCATTTTGATAGAATAAATGAAGAAAAGATTATCGAAGTTTGGAGCATAAGCAAAGCAATTGAAGAATTTGGAATTTAAACATTTATGCGCTGCCCTCAGCACTACCCCCATCTGCACATGTATTCCCGCCCCCCCCTGCGCGCAGACCCGGTGCGTGCGGCATGCCCGGAGGCCCGGACAGGTGCGGAGAACATATCGCGAGTTAGCCTGAGTTTGCTCAATGCGCCGTTGGTTAAGAGTAATCTCATGAAAAGCCATCAATGGTATTTATATGATTAAAGAGAAACTAATAGATAAGGTGAAAACCTATGAAAGCGGAAAAATTACTTGAACACATTATTCTTGATCCCGATGTTATGACTGGAAAACCTGTGATCAGGGGGACAAGACTTACCGTGCAGTTTATCCTGGGATTATTGGCACATGGCGCTTCTGAGAAGGAAATCCTCGAAGAATACAAAGGATTAACCCGAGAAGATATTAGAGCATGTTTGCTATTTGCAACAGAATCCCTTGAGGATACTACATTTATGCCTTTGACGGTAGAGGCTTGTTAGATGCGGTTCCTTGTGGATGAATGCACTGGGCCTGTGGTTGCACAGTGGTTACGCAGGCAAAATCATGATGTGATTTCTGTATTTGATGAGATCAGGGGAGCTGATGATAAAGATGTTATCAAAAAAGCCTATGAACAAAATCGCATACTGATTACCAATGACAAAGACTTTGGTGAACTCGTTTTTCGAGATAAAAAGCCACATAAAGGCGTGATACTTTTGCGTCTTGAAGATGAGCGATCTGCAAATAAAATAGCTGTATTAAAGCACTTGCTTGAGAAATATGAAAAATCCATTCCTGGATGTTTCAATGTTGCTACCGAAACTACTGTCAGAATATCGGGAAAGAAGTGAATCGAGAGCATCAATTTTTCTAATTGAATTTCAGCCGCGAAAAAGGTTTCACAATTATTTTGCACGACCTAAGGTTGCGCCGCCCCCCCACTTGCATCGGCACCCCCTCCCATGCGCGCAGACCCGGTGCGGGCGGCATGCGCGGAGCCAGGACAGGTGCAGAGAGGACTATAACCATTATGCCGACAAATACTTCAGCAGTTCCTATCATCATCATACCACCAGTTATTTTGAAACCTCTTCCAACCTGTCTTAGACACTATTTAAGCAAGAAACCTTCTCAAACTCTGACTCCAAATCAAAACAATTGATAACATCTATAGCCTTCTGCCCTTCAATGGTTACTTTTCTATAATATCTTTTTCTCGATATACTTTTAATAGTCTCAGTTATTCTTGTAAAAGAAAAACCCTCATCAGTAAAATCCAGTTTTATAAATTTACCAACTTTTTGGGTTTTCAACATACATGAAATATTCTTCTTACGTTTATC
>JAHIFK010000125.1 GCA_018900975.1 Methanobacteriota archaeon | reverse complement strand
TGGGACTGCGATCTGGTGCCAAAGCAATTGGTGATCAAACGCTATTTTGCCGCAGAACAAAAAGCCGTAGAGCAATTGGAAGCTGACCGTGATGCAATTAGCCGCCAGATAGAAGAATTGGAGGAAGAACACGGCGGGGAAGAGGGTTTGCTGGAAGAAGCAAAAACTGACAAAGGCAAGGTTACAAAAGCTCTTATTCAAAAGCGTGTCAAAGAAATTAAGAATGATGCAGATGCTTCCGAAGAAATGAAAGTGTTAGAGGGATATTTGAAGCTGATTGAAAAAGAAGCCGATGCCAATAAGAAAATAAAAGATGCTCAGACAGCGCTGGATAAAAAAGTAATAGCCAGATACAAAGAGCTTACTGAAGATGAAGTGAAAATCTTAGTGGTAGACGATAAATGGATGGCTGCCATCAGCCGGGATGTAAAAACCGAATTGGAACGCATCTCCCAGCGCCTTACACAGCGCATTAAAGAACTGGCAGAACGCTATGCTACGCCTATGCCAGAATTGAATACAATGGTGGATGGGCTGGAAGCAAAGGTGAATAAGCATTTAGAGAAAATGGGGTTTGTATGGAAATAATACCTGATGAGAAGACTGGAATCCTGCTTTACGCCAATTTATTAAGCGATATTAAAATCCGCATCCGTCAGGCGCAGGTTAAGGCAACACTTTCAGCAAATGCCGAGATGATAATGATGTATTGGGATGTGGGCAGGATGATACATGAAAGACAGCAAAATGAAGGATGGTCAGCTTCAATTATTCCCCGCCTTTCTAGAGACCTAAAAAATGAATTGCCTGAAGTAAAGGGTTTTTCTGAGCGCAACCTTGGGCGTATGCTTGCTTTTTTTCGCAATTATCAAGATTTCGAATCATTTTTGCCACAGCCTGTGGCAAAAAGTGAAATTTTGCAGCAGCCTGTGGCAATATTGCCATCAGCAGGTTTAATCCAGAGCATTCCTTGGGGACATCATGCGCTTTTAATGGAGAAAATAAAAGAGAAATCAATACGTTTCTGGTATATGACACAAATTATCCAGAACGGATGGGGCAGGGATACTTTGGGGTTGATGATAAAAACCGGCATTCATGAACGTCAAGGGAAATCCATAACCAATTTCAGATTTACCCTTCCTGATCCGCAGTCTGACCTCGCCCGGCAATCCCTAAAAGACCCGTACATTTTTGATTTTATGACATTGACCGAATCTTTTAATGAACGGGAACTGGAAACAGAACTGATTAAACATCTTGAAAAATTCCTGCTGGAGCTGGGCACCGGTTTTGCCTTTGTCGGAAGGCAGTATCATCTGGCAATCAGCGATAAAGACTTTTATATCGATTTGCTGTTTTATCATCTGAAACTGCGTAGTTTTATTGTGATTGAACTGAAAAAGGGAGACTTTAAGCCGGAATACGCAGGCAAGATGAATTTTTACTGTTCCGTGGTTGATGATCTTCTTAAACACCCAACCGACCATGCTACTATTGGGCTGATTTTGTGTCAGACCAAAGACAGAATCCTTGCCGAGTATTCTCTGTCGGATATACATAAACCCATCGGCATATCCGAGTATGAACTGACCCGCGCCCTGCCTGAAAACCTCAAATCCAGCCTTCCGAGTATTGAGGAACTTGAAAAGGAACTTGGCGGGATACATAAAGAGGAAAGCGGCGATGAGTGATATGCCTGGAAAAGCATGTGAAACATGCACATCTACTGAAAACTCATTAATTGAGGAGTTTCGACCAATTTCCCTGTCAATCCAAAGACTTACACGCCAGGCGAGGCAACTATATGAGCAAGAGGTAGATGCGGTGATTCATGAACAATCCCGGAATCCGGAACATATTGAGCGACTGTTTGATGGTATGCTTGACTTTTGCTTTGACAAAGAGATGTTGGTTTTATATAAAAAAATCTGCCGTTATTACTTTGCCATTGACCCGGATACGACGGTTTCATACATCTACGCTTATCGGGATATGTGGGATAATGAAGGAGGACGACAGGATGAGTAAAGATAAAGTGAATATATTACTCCCGGTTGATTATGCCGATTGGATATCAAGCCTCAAGAAGAGGATTGCAGGGGCTCGTCAGCGAATAGTTTTATCCGCCGATTTACGGGATGCTTTTCCTGAAATGAAGGGATTTTCAGCATCCAATCTAAAATATATGCGTTTCTTTGCGCAAGAATGCCCTGATATTAAAATTGGTCAGCAACCTGCTGACCAATTACCCTGGTTCCATATTGTTACCCTGATCACAAAAATCACAGATTCTACGCTTAGAGGGTGGTATGCTCGGGAGACAGTCAAACAGGCATGGTCCCGTGATACACTTGTGATGCATATTAGAAATCAACTCCACTTACGTCAAGGCGCGGCTGTAACCAATTTTAATAGGCGGCTTAAATGTTATGTCGTTGTTGAGCTTAAGTCAACAGCGTTCAAACCTGAACATGCCGGTCAGCTAAATTTTTATCTTGCCGCCGTTGATGCGCAAATAAAGGCAACGGATGATAAACCGACTATAGGTCTGCTCCTTTGTAAAACCAGGAAACGACTTGTTGCCGAATATGCATTATCCGGCATTGATAAACCAATAGGGGTGGCGGAATATCAACTTGTTCGTGCTTTGCCTGTGCCGCTCGATACAAGTCTGCCGAGTGTTGAAGAAATCGAAGCGGAACTTTCGGGGGGCGGAGATGGATAATATACCTGAAGGATATAAGCAAACGGAGGTGGGTGTTATTCCTGTGGATTGGGTGGTGAAGAAGTTGGGGGTGATTGCTGACGTGAAAACTGGCCCTTTTGGTTCTTCACTTCACGAAAGAGATTATGTTGACGATGGAACTCCTATAATAACGGTGGAGCATTTAGGAGAATATGGAGTAGTTCATGAAAATTTACCAATGGTTTCAGATTTTGACAGAAAGAGATTAAATGCATATGCACTACAACCTGATGATATTGTTTTTAGCCGTGTTGGTTCAGTCGATAGAAATTCATTGATCAAAGAAAAAGAAAATGGTTGGCTATTTTCTGGTCGTCTTTTGAGAATAAGACTACTAAATACCTGGATTTCGGCGCATTT
>JAHIFK010000001.1 GCA_018900975.1 Methanobacteriota archaeon | reverse complement strand
TTCCAAAGTCTCGACATGATGTATTTGGACAGGCAATATCACTGAATTTTGATTTCGGTCCACGAATTCCCATATTGATCACATAAAAGTATATGGAATCAATAGTATTTAAAACATCAGTAGATTATCGGGTCAATACCCGCTTTCGGGTGATGAAATAATGGCATATTCCAAATCCCTGTCTTCTTCTACTCCGGGGCAGAAAGAAGTCCCAGTTCTTGAGCATGATAATATACTCAAGGCTGAAACAAAGGTCAATGATATTGTAGCGTACAAACCTGTTGAATACAGTTTCATATCACCTGAACTTTCAATATATCAGATAGTTGTCACTGGCAAAGAGAACCAGTACGATGTCCCTATCAAAGTGGAAGCGCTTAAATGGAGCCCTGAAGGCCTACCAAAACCTGCGCCAGGGAAAGTGTACAGGAACCTGAACATAATAGCTAATACAAAAAATGTTAAGGAAGCTTCGATAAGCTTCAAGGTAGAGAACTCCTGGATAGAATCCAGCGATCTGGGTTATGATGAAATAAAGATGTTCAGGTGGACAGGCGAAGAATGGTCAAAGCTTAATACCAATCAGAAGACAAAGGATGCAACTTATTCATATTATGAAGCCAGGACTTATGGCTTCTCACATTTTGCAATAAGCGGGCAGAAAACCGAACCTGTGCCTACCGCGGTAAAACAGAGTTCATCCGTCAATTCAAAAGAGCAGGACAGCACATGGTTGTGGCTCCCGATTATCATTGTATTACTGGCTGTTGGAGCGTACAAAAGCCGCAGGCGTCTGAAAAACATATCACTTCCCAAGATCATTATTCCCCGATTCTCATTTCCATGGATCATTATTCCGGCAGCAACCAATCAGCTTCAACCAAACAACCCTGATGCAAAGGATATCAACATCAGTTCTGCATTTGGATATAAGGGTGCAACAATACTTTATAAGGTCAAAATAGAAAATATTTCGTCAGCGCCTTTCGCGGATATCAAAGTCACCCTCTTTGTCCCGAACGTGTTCCTTCTTGTTGAAAAAGAGAAGTCCATAGCGCTTCTAAAGGTGAAAGAAGGCAAAACCGTTACTTTCGAGATAAGACCAACGGGTGAGTGCGGGAACTGCGAGGTATCAGGCAAGATCAATTATTATGATACTGCGAGCAACAGGACAAAAGAGATCGATATGCCTGCTGAAACTCTTTTCACCATGGTCTCGCGGATAATCAAGGATATGCACATGCACCTTCTCACTCCTGAGGTGACTCAGAGTGAGCAGCTGTTTGACGGCGTAGCTCGCTTCTATGGCGAGGGTGTAAAGGGACTTTAGTACGCGGCTCAGGCTGAAGTCGTGGGAGGTGCAAGAAAAGCAAAACTCATCCTCAGGGCTTGGGCAGAAAAAGAGGATGCCCTTACCGGATTTTATCATGGCATACTTGACGAGATAGAAAAGAGGATAAATCTCAAAGGTTATATTGACGAGCCAATAGTTCAGCATTTCAACATTGCCGGGCATCTTGTTACCGGGCAGGTAGGAAGAATTGTCGATGTTGGTGACAGAAGTGTGATCCCGAAGGAAGAAGGGGCGGGACATTGAGTGAAATGAAGGTATTTTATCTTTCAGGCGAGGCGCTTGGAGAGAAGGCTTATTATCTCCTTACCGCAGTCATCCAGGAAGTCAGCGGGATAACCCAGGTGATGCTTTCTGCCCACTCTGACAGGAAGTACGGATTGAATGGTTTTATCAACGAGATGGCTGACAGCATCCGTCATCTTGCTTCAACAGTGCAAGCAGCAAAAGAGATGGGGATAATAGAAAAAACCCAGGTGATCAATATTATTGATTCAGTGGTACAAAGGACAAGTTTTGATGTCGGGCAAAAAGGCGGCAGCTTGAAAGTTAACATCAAAGACAGCGTTATTGAACGCAGCAATATTACAGGAAATGAGAATAAGACTGTCTGAGATGGCGGCACATGAATTTATCTAATCAAGAAATAATATTACTCTTATAATGACATCCTCACATATCGCCCGGTGCGCGCAGCTTGCCATGGCGCTTGAGGTCTCGGCAACCCCAAAGCCGGGAAACATTGACAGGGACCACAATTACACCGATACCAGGTTCGAGCATTTCCTTGCAAGCGCAGTTGGCGTGTATCCAATAATGGAAAAAGCAGCAAGTTCCGGATCAGGAATTGGGTCACTAATACGCGAAGCTGTTACAGAAAGCGGTAAATGGCAGAAAGGCGGCAATACTCATTTCGGGGCATTTATCCTGCTCATCCCGCTTGTGATGGCGGCGGGAAGATACGGCGACAGGACATGCCTGAAGACGCAGGTCCAGAAGGTCGTAAGAGGGACTACCGTAGATGATGCCGTGGATTTCTACAGGGCGTTCTCGGAAGCTGGAGTAAAAGTCAAACCAGTGGATGACATGGATCTTTCCGATGCTGCATCAATTGAAAAAATAAAAGCGCAGGGATTGACACTATACAACATGATGGAGATCTCATCTGGCTATGACATGATAGCTGAGGAATGGACCAACGGCTTCCAGAAGACCTTTGAATGTGCTGGTTCTATTCAGGATAAGATCAAAGAGCACGGCATAAATGATGCGGTGGTTCTCACGTTCATGGAGATCTTATCTCGGAATAAAGACACATTCATACAGACAAAATTCGATAACAAGAAGGCGGAAGAGGTTTCAATGCGGGCAAAAAATATACTTAAAAACGGCGGTATGGAGGATATAAGAAATGAACTCCATTCCTTTGATGAGGAATTATTAAGAGAAGGCGTCAATCCGGGCTCGACAGCAGACCTGATGATCTCGGGACTGTTCGTATCACTTTTTGAGGGGATGAGATTCTGATAGACATTGAGGATTTCGGATTTCAGGAAGGAGTATCAGAAGTCATCCTTACAACGCTTTCTCCGGATGGCGTTCCAAATGCTGCGCCTATGGGTATTCACAAGGATGGTGGGCGGCTCTTTGTAAGGATATTTAACTCGTTGACATTTACGAACATTGATGCAAATCCAAAAGCTGCAGCAAATATCGTGGACGACCCGGCGCTTTTCGTGAAATCGGCACTGTCAGATGTTGAGCCTGAAAGATTTAAGTTCATCGATGGTTTTCCAGTCCTTGAACAGGCTCTCGGATGGGTTATTTTTGACTGCGAATGCAGGAGGGGTGAAAATATTTCGGTGGTTGAGCTGTCCCCGGTCAGAGGAGAAATAAATCGAAGGGCCATCGAACCTGTGAATCGCGGTTTCAATGCGGTTATAGAGGCTGCGGTCCATGCAACGCGATACGTGGGACTGAAGGAGCAGGAGTATCTCAGGCATATAGAGTACAGCAATACAATAGTCCAGAAATGCGGCGGAGCGCGGGAGAAGGAAGCGATGAGGCTGCTGTATGAGCTGATCGGATATCCTGAATGAAATTATTTTAGGACGCGGGGAACCTCCTCCACCGTCACCAGCACCTGCTCCCCGGTCTTCATATCCTTAAGCGCCACCTTGCCCGCATCAAGCTCATTCTTCCCAACAATAACAACATGGCTTGCGCCGATGGTGTTGGCATAGGATATATGGTCTTTGAACTTCCGTCACGGGAAATCCATCTCATTGACCACATTTCACTTTTCTACAGCACGAATTAAGAACTAAATGGGAACATCCTCGGGTTTGAAAACATCAATTTTATCAGATATCTGGTCAAAATGGCTGTCGTACGTCACGATACAATCGCAATTTTCAATATATGCCGATATCGCATGCGGAATATCAGTCCTGTCGCTCATTGAAAATTTCTCCTGATACTGGATTTTATTTTCGCGTGACAGAAGTTCCGTAATTTCAATCCCTTCGATATCTAGGATTTCCTTTAGCAATGTAAGACCGATCTTGCGAGCTTTTTTTTCATCATGGTATTCTAAAGGCAGCAAGAACAGTTCATGAATCGAATAAAATGAGATTACTATCGTTACCTTCTTTTCGCTGCAATTTTTAATAAGTTTCCTGCTTTCAGAAAAGCGTTTTACATCTTTATCTTTGAAATAAGTTAATGCCGCCAGAACTGTTGTATCAAGATAAAGTTTCATTTACACCAGAGAATCTATCCTTTCCGGATTATCTATCACATCTGCCAGCGTTTTTGAAAGGATCAATGCTAATGTCGAAATTCCCTGCTCTTCGAGTAATTTCGTGCTTCTTGCTCTGGCTTTATGTACGGCTTCCACAAGTTCAATTTTTTGTTTCTTCATTGTAAAATACCTAATGGAATATACTACTTTGACCTATTTATATTACATAGCCTGTCTTTTTCCATTTCAGAAGTCATTTTTGTATTCTCTTCATTTAATATAATTATTATTTCATCCATTGTCTTTGAGCTCTGTTGACCGCTCGACATATCTTTTAAGGTGTATTTTCCTGCTTTCAACTCATCTAAACCGACAATTACTGCGTATGTAGTTTCCAATTTATTATTTTCCATGTTGGTATTGAGTTTTATAAACCGTTCGTATCTCGAATTGGTTGAAGTGTTTATATACGTGAGCTGGTCTTTAAATTTCCGCCCCATTAAATCTAAATAAGTTATAAACCCGGCATCCCTCAATTTTTTTGCAATCTTTATTGCTTCTCTTCTCGTATCATCAAAACAAATTACAGCTGCGCGTATTTGTGGTTGATATTCTACATTACAGACTTCCATAACCCTGTCAAAACCGATAGCATATCCTGTCGATGGAGTATCCTCCCCCCCGAACAACTGCGCCAGCCTGTACGAACCGCCGCCGCACACCTGGTTCTGCGCGCCAAGCCCCTCGCAGTATATCTCAAAGACCATGCCAGTATAATAATCAAGACCCCTCGCAATACCGAGGTCGACCTGGTATTCCAGACCGTAAACATCAAGCAGGTCAAGAAGAGTCTCGAACTGCGATATCGCCTCGATATCACCAAGTAATTCCCGCGCCTCATGCACTGCATTCATACCGCGCAGTCCTATCAGGCGTAACAACTTGCCCCTGATATCATCGGGCGCCTGTATGTGGTCAAGGAAATCCCCAAGTCCCTTATCGTCCTTCTTATCCACAAACCGCATTATCTTGCTCTGGTGCTCAACTTCAAGGTCTTTCAGAAGCGTTCTCACTACGCCAAGGTTTCCCACATGCAGGCCTCCCTTCACTCCTGCGCTTTTTAACATCTCAACAGCAAGTGCGATCACTTCTGCTTCGGATTCAGGACGCGTGCTGCCTATTATCTCAACCCCGAACTGGAAGAACTCGCGGAAGCGACCTTTCTGCGGGCGCTCGTACCTGAAGCAGTTATCAAAATAGTAGAACTTGAGGGGTTTCGCAGACCTCTGCAATTCCTCCACGTACATCCTTATTACAGGCGCGGTCAGTTCAGGGCGAAGCGCTATTTCCCTGTCGCCTTTGTCCTTGAAGTTATATATCTCACCAAGTATCCCTTCGCCAGACTTAAGCGTAAAAAGCTCGATATTCTCAAATGTCGGCGTCTTTATCTCTCCGTATCCCCAGCGCACAGCTACGTCTCGTAGCCTGTTCTCAACAAATCTGCGCTTTGCCATTTCTTCAGGCAGAAAATCGCGCGTGCCGCGGGGTCTCTGGACTTCCATAATATACTTCCTTTTGAGCCGAATACAGCATGATACTTTATAAAACCTTATGGTTTATTATTATTCACAACTGTCCGGATCAAAAACCAATATTCAAATAGTTCTTTTTCATTTTCTTCATAATTTTGGAATTTATTCGATATAATTTTCCAGAATTTCTCATTATGTTTTCTTTCAATTAAATGAGCCATTTCATGAAAAATCACATATTCAATTATTTCTTCAGGCAAGTATTTCAAAAGGGTATTGATCGTGAGATTTTTTTTGGGACTGCAGCTTCCCCATTTGGATTTCATTCTTGGATATTTAATATTACGATGGACTATTTCATAGTTTATAGTTGAATCACTATTCTAACTTGCTTTGCCATAGTTCTCCACATTTTCCATTAAATTTTGATATAGACTATCAAGCTCGTCAAGCTTCAATCCATGTCTTTTAACATACCTGCGTACAAATCGGCGGACTTCCCTTTCAACGGTTTTTCTTGCTGTTTGCTGCACGGCCCAGTTCTCAAAAATATGATCTCGTAATCTATCAGATAGCTCTCTGACATCCGGAACAAATTCGCTTTCCTCTCCGAAGTTCTTTTCTAAATTCAAAAGTAAGGAATATTCCAGGTCAGAAAAAGACAACTCCTTTTGTCTTTGAGAAAGTTTTTCAATTTTATTAATTACTTCTATTCCCTCGACGTAAATTCTCTCAAAATCCTTGGTTTTCTCTTTCCAGAGTTCTAAGATCCTTTCCACTTTTTCGGTCAGGGATTCATAGACCGGATTTTTATGTTTTTCTACCAGGACAAGCCTGTTCAATGTAAATACGATACTTGCAGCCTTTTCTTCTTTGCTTTTGACCTTTTCTTCCAGATCTTTAAGATAATTCTCGTCAAAACTGATTACAGGCAGATCCTTTCGCAAATTTTCAAGTTCGGTTGTCCTGTAAACGTACTTTAAGGTCTTTTCAAAATATTTCTGAACATACATTTCATGTCCAAGCTGACTTTGCATGACACTATTCATATAAAATGTATAAATCCCGGAGATCCATTTATAGTCAGAGAATCGTTCAACTTTGATTTCATTTGGTCCTAAAAGCTCAAAAATCTTCCTTAGTTCTCTGTAATCTTCAAGGAATCTCTTGCCGCTCTCTTCATCTGTTGTGAGAACTTCAATGGCTTTAAGCATGGTTTGCCTGTCATAGCTATCTTTTGGAATGTCAGAAAATAGCGCAAGTAACCCATCAAGCAGGGTATTGAAGTCCTCCCTCAGGCTTTCCATCCCTGAGAGCGCGCCTTTGATTTCCTCTTCACTATATATCTCAAAGGCTCTCTTGAATTCGTTCAGTATCCCTATATAATCTAATATTACCCCGGCTTCTTTTATTCCTTTATAAGGTCTGTTTGTTCTCGCGATCGCCTGGAGGAGACGGTGTTCCTTTAGAGGCTTGTCAAGGTACATGGTCTGGAGAATAGGGGCATCAAAACCGGTCAACAACATGTCTGTGACTATCAGAATCTTTGGAAACTCTTCTTCCTTGAATTTATCTATTACTTCCTTTCGTATCTCTTCAATCTCCTTTTCGCCATATCTTGCTCTTGATTCCCTGCTTGTGTCCTTGATAATCTCTGCATCCCGTTTCATATTGTAGGTCATGACCACTTCTGTGTATTCTTTTGGCAGCCACTTATCCAGATATAATTTATAGTAGGCGCAGGCTTTCCTGCTTGCTGTAACTACCATAGCTTTGTACTTTCCATCTACGTTCTCTTTAAAGTGCTCTGCGATATCTCTGGCAACAAGCTCGATCCTTTTGGGATTCTCAAGGAACATATTTATTGCATTGAGCCGCTTCTTTACACCCTCTTCCACTCTGTCCCTTATATCATCAGGCAGCTCCTCAAATTCTACCTCAAGAAATGTCTCAAGCATATCTTTTTTCAGGTGA
>JAHIFK010000124.1 GCA_018900975.1 Methanobacteriota archaeon | reverse complement strand
CCCCATCTTCTTCAGAAGTTCCGCATTCAGCACGCTTGCTCCAGCCGCACCCCTGATGGTGTTGTGTCCCATGCAGATATACCGTATTCCAGGGCGGATGCGTCCTACCGATACTGTCATCCCGCCTCCGATGTTCCTGTCCATTCTGGGCTGGGGGCGGTCTTTTTCTTCTTTTACCTCTATCACCGGCGTCGGCTCTGTGGGCAAATCAGAAAGTCCGGGATCAAAATCTAAAAAGGCTTTCTTAACCTCTTCCGGCGAAGGGTCATCAGCCATTTCCACCCAGACCGCTTCTGTATGACCGTCCAGGACCATGACGCGGTTGCAGCTTGCGCTCACTTTGAATGGCGCATCTATTATCTCGCTTCCGTTAAATTCCCCGAGGAGCTTCTTTGTCTCCATTTCAACTTTCTCTTCTTCTTTTTCAATATACGGTATCACATTGTCCAGGATAGCCATTGAAGCCACGCCGTCGTAACCTGCGCCGGAAATTGCCTGCATGGAAGCAAGATATATCTTTTCGATACCGAACTTCATAAGAGGCTTCAGGGTAACTGCCATCATAATAGTGGTGCAGTTGGGATTCGTGACCACATAGCCGTCCCAGCCTCTGTTGTCCTGCTGCACATCGATAAGACCCAGATGTTCTGAGTTCACCTCAGGGATGACAAGAGGCACGTCTTTAACCATGCGAAGCGCGCTTGCGTTGCTTGCCACTGCAAATCCCGCTTTGGCAAAGGCTGGTTCCACGGTTTTGGCAAGGTCTGTCGGAAGAGCGGAAAAAACTATGTCAGCATCCACTTTTTTCGGGTCAACCGGCACTACTGTAATATCCCTGACAGCTTCAGGTATCTTGCTTTCAAGCCTCCAGTTCGCAGCATCCCTGTATCTCTTCCCCGCACTCTTATCAGAGGCGGCAAGTGATGTGATATCAAACCATGGATGTTTGCTTAACATCTCTATGAATCTCTGTCCGACGTTACCGGTTGCGCCAAGTACTCCCGCTCTGATTTTTGCCATATCCTACCTTACATTGTTATAATATCAGTGTGCTTATTCCATTGAGATAGCATTGCTTGGGCATGAATCAACACAGCTGCCGCAGTCAGTGCATTCTTCTTCATCGATGTGCGCTTTCTCATTTTTCAGTTCTATCGCTGTTACAGGGCATTCGTCAACGCATATTCCACAGCCTGTACAATCTTCAGTTTTTACTTTTACTGCCATTTCGGTCACCTTTTGCTCTCCATTGAATAAGTCAAATATAAAATTAACGGTTTAAATTCTTTTTTATGAGCTTATATTCACAATTTCTAACTGATCTTAACGGGATAATCATGACAAATGGAAGCCTAAATATATGGCATATGCTTTTTATGGGGCTATGTTATCCCGCAGAGTCGATCACTTTGTAGAATCAGTCATCCGCGACATGACGCGCTTATCGATAAAACACGATGCCATCAACCTGGCGCAGGGATTTCCCGATTTCCCGGCTCCTGAGGAGCTCAAGCGCGCCGCGGCAGATGCGATCATGGGTGACTATAACCAGTACTCCATCACATGGGGCGCAAAAGACCTGCGTGAGGAAATATCACGAAAAGCCCTCAAATACAATCATATCGAGGCTGACCCTGAAAGCGAGGTCACTGTAACATGCGGCTCAACAGAAGCCATGATGGCTGCCATGCTTGCCCTGATAAATGAGGGAGAGGAGGTCGTGGTATTTGAGCCGTTCTATGAAAACTATGGTCCCGATGCAGCTGTCTCAGGCGCAGTGCCCAGGTTCGTGCCTCTCAAGGATGACTGCACTATCGATGAAGACGCTCTTACATCAGCCTTTAATAAAAAAACCCGTGCGCTTATCCTTAATACCCCGAATAACCCCTGCGGCAAAGTGTTCACAAAGGATGAACTGAAGCTGATAGCAGACCTGTGCGCTGACCACGATGTTATTGCCGTGACCGATGAAATCTATGAATATATCCTGTACGACGGAAAAAAACACATCAGCATCGCTTCACTCGATGAAATGAAGGACAGGACTATTACCATCAGCGGATTCTCAAAGACATACAGCGTCACAGGCTGGCGAATTGGTTATGCGGTTGCAGAAAAGCGCCTGACCTCAGCCATCCGAAAGGTACATGACTTTCTCACCGTGGGCGCTCCTGCCCCGCTCCAGCACGCCTGCGTTACAGCATTGAAGTTCCCTGATCCGTATTATAAAGAGCTTGCAAAAATGTATGATGGGAAGAGAAAATTGCTATATAATGCCTTAACAAAAGCAGGATTCAGATGCCTCCTGCCCGAAGGAGCTTATTATATACTTGCTGACATACCTGATGGAGTTGGGATGGATGACATGGAATTTGCCAGGCACCTCGTGAGCAAAGTTGGGGTGGCTGCAGTCCCGGGAAGCAGTTTCTTCAAGGGCGAAGCAGGAAAACACAAGCTGCGCTTTACTTTCTCGAAGAAGGAAGAAACACTGATGGAGGCTGCGCGGCGGCTTGAAGGGTTAAAACTTTAATAATAAAAAATATTTTTATTATGTATGTGTTATATATTATGTATAAGCTATATATAGTCCTGTGATTAAACAACTAAATCAGGGCTATTATATCCAAAAGGAGATCACATGAAGATATTACCTTCAGGAATAAATGGACTGGATTCAGTCCTCAATGGTGGGTTCAATCATCCCTCAACTGTATTAGTGGCAGGAACAGCAGGAGCGGGGAAAACCACATTTGTCATGCAGTCAATCGTTAACGCAGCAAAGAATGGTGAGACATGCCTGTTCATTTCAGCCATCTCTGAACCTGTCGCAATGATGGAAAGCTTCATTTCCAATTACTCATTTTTTGATTACTCTTTAATTGAAACGAAAAAGATACGGCTGTTCAACATCGAGAAAAACATGCTTCAGGCAGGCGCGCCTGAGGTAATACAGTTCATCGAAGAAAAGATCAGGATGTATAAGCCAACACGGCTTGTCATCGACCCGGTAACAGTGATCGCGGAATCAAGACCGAATGAACTTGATAAACGCCTTTTCCTTTTTGAACTCCTCACGAGAATGAAAAGCTGGAACCTGCTCGTTCTTCTCACAGGAGAGTTCTCACTTGAAAGCCTGAAAAAAAGCCCGCTATCTTACCTTGTGGACGGCATCCTGCACATCTCAGAGGAAACAACAGGTGAGAAAAGCGAACGCTACCTGAGCATAATAAAGATGCGTGGAAGAAAGTATGTTTCAGGCAGGCACACATATAATATAAGCGGTGACGGGATAACGGTATTCCCCAGGCTTCTTCCGCCAGCCGAGCCGAAAAAAGAGGCTTCAACGCAGCGGATAAGCACAGGCGTGGAAGGTCTGGACGCAAT
>JAHIFK010000123.1 GCA_018900975.1 Methanobacteriota archaeon | reverse complement strand
TTGTTTCATTTTTATTGGAACTTCATGGATAAATTGACAAAGACTGAGACTCCTGCAATGCTGGAAGGTTTAGCCGATTATCAATGGAATTGGGAGCAATTTTTTAATTTTTCATTAAGTATTCTAAATTAGGACATTGCCCTATCTTGCCAGTGAGTCCATCGGGGAGAAGGCGTACTACCTATTGACCGCCCTCATCAAAGAAGAAGATGATTTGACGCAGGTGATGCTCAGGGCTGTTTCTGATAAGCCGCATGGTTTGAACGGTTTCCTGAACGAGACCGTTGCTGACCTGCGGCATGTAGTGGAGACGGTGCAATCTGCTCGGGAGATAGGGGTTATCAAACAGGGGCAGGTTATCAATATCATCGATTCCGTGGTGCAAAGGACTACGTTTGTCGGAGAGGAGGGTGGAGCATCAGTTAATATTAAGGATAGTTTGGTGCATCGCACGGAGATAAAAGGAGATGAGAAAAAAAAGAAACGGGAGGAAGAAAGTTTAAGAAGGGAAGGAGAGGAGCTTGAACGCAGGCAGAGAGAAGAAGTGTCACCGGTTTTGTTCATGCAAACGGAAACAGGTACTGGAAACCAGTTTCATATCGGAGAATTTTCGTTTGATAAAAAATATTTCAGAAAAAGGCGGAATGATGAGAGTGATTTTGAAAGAAATGCAGGATACTCGGTTGCTTTCGATGGAGAGAAATGGACAAAAGGTAATGCTGTAGAGTATATTGAAACACCTTACGGATTTATTGGAATTAGCAAAACCGGTGTGCAACGTGGCATATCAAAACAGTTGAAAGAATCTCTAAAAAAAGATATTACGGGCACTTACCCTTCAGACCATCTATTATCGATCAAAATTGCAAAAAAAGAAGGGGAAAAAGTACAAAAACCTAAAAATATGGGTGGAATAAAGAAAGCAATCCAAGAAGATGATGATCTGAGAAAACCCAGAGCAGAGCAGGAGAAGTTTCCTAACGATGATGAAAAAAATATAAGAAAAATAGCAGATACAGACAATTACACGAACTCCATAGGGATGAAATTAATTCTTATTCCATCAGGTGAATTCATAATGGGTCCGGAAAAAGATGATCAGGGCAAGCTTGCCCATAAAGTAAAGATATGCAAGCCGTTCTATCTTGGTATATATCCAGTAACTCGATTTGAATGGAAACAGATAATGGAAAATGGCCCTTCGACTAACGAAGGCAAAGATAGGCCTGTTGAAAATATATCTTGGAATGATGTGCAGGAATTTATAAACAAACTTAATGAAAAAGAAAAGACTAACAAGTACCGCCTTCTATCAGAGGCGGAATGGGAATATACGGCAAGAGCAGGAAGTAAAACAAGGTATTTCTTTGGTGATGATGAATCAAAGCTCGGCGAATATGCATGGTACTCTGGAAACTCATTTTCGAATACTCATGAGGTAGGTAAGAAAAAACCCAATACATGGGGACTATACGACATATTTGGCAATGTCTTTGAATGGGTACAAGATAAGTGGCACAATGATTACAAAGGCGCTCCAACAGATGGCAGTGCTTGGGAAAGCGGAACAAACTCAAACCGTGTCATTCGTGGTGGGAGCTTCTTACACGATGCTAAAGCCTGCCGGTCAGCGGTTCGCGGTGAACTCGGCTCGAACAAAGGTAGCTGGAATCTCGGATTTCGCCTCGCAAGGGATGTGTAGAGATGCCTTCAGATATCAAACCGTTTTCTCCAAAAAGAGTGTTTTTCATGGGTGCTGGAACTTCTGCTTTAGCTGGTGTACCAACGTTTGGAAATTTTTATGAAACCGCGGAAGATATTTGTAAAAACAATCTGGCTGATGGTGAGGAAAAAAAGCTGTTTGAAGACGTATTGAAACATTGGCATAAGAATTTTAGAGATCATGATATTGAGCAATATTATGCTTTGATTGAGATGAACGAGGATCTTGGAACTAATCCTCATGATAGCGATAATATTATCACAACCGGCAAAATTCGTGATTTTATTTTTTATACAATTCAACAATCTTTACAAATTAATACATCTCGCAAAGAACAATCCAAGAGAATTTTTGAAGAGTTTTTTGAACATATTGGTGGTTCCCGCTCAGCTATTATTACAACCAATTGGGATACTATCTTAGAAGCATTCTCTAAACGTTCTTTTGGAAGCGTTGATTACGAAGGAAAAATAAAACCCTATAATAAAGAGGCAATA
Organism: Methanobacteriota archaeon; assembly: GCA_018900975.1. Classification (GTDB taxonomy): domain Archaea; phylum Halobacteriota; class Methanosarcinia; order Methanosarcinales; family Methanoperedenaceae; genus Methanoperedens. The sequence goes on along the minus strand of JAHIFK010000123.1, from coordinate 1,844 downwards.
AAACAAGGACCTCCATTACATATCCTAAAATTACATGGGTCTTTGAATTGGGGCATCTGCAATGAATGCAAAAAAGAAATATATCATTTTAAAGAAATGGTAGATAAGAAAGCTTTGTGCGATGTAACATGTGGAAACTGTAAAACAAAAAAATTTGTGACAAAATTAATTCCACCTACATTAGTAAAACTCACTAAAAAAGAACCAGATGAATTAGTTGATATTTGGAAGAAAGCACATGAGTATATAAAATCATGTCAGGAAATTTATTTTATTGGATATTCTTTTCCAGAAACCGATGTTCAAATGAAGGTTTTTATTTCGAATGTTTTGATGGATAATAAACTGAATAAAATTTGTGTTGTTTCAAATCAAAAGCATGGGTATTCGAAAGTAGATTTTGAGGAACGCTATCTTTCAATTTTACCGAAGCATAACCATTCAAAAATTATGTTCTATTATGAAGGCTTTGAAGAATTTTATAAAAAGTTACCTGACTTCCGTCAAGAGGATAAAAGCTATGCTAGTTTAGACGATTGGTAAAGAAACTCTGTATCGATTCTGAAGTTGTTACAACCCGCCTGAATCTCATTGTCAGAGGAAAAAGAAGGATTAAGCTATGATGGGCTGCTATACGATTACACATAGGATGAGCATACCATTCCTGACAGACAGTCTTGCATTTGAAGACGTTCCGAATGTGGAGGCCTTGAAAAGATGTTTGCATGTCATCAACTTTATTATTGTCTGAAATAATAAGATAAAATAATGCTACTATTTCCAGAGGATCTAAGGGAGACAATTTGTGAAGGGTTAAATTGTCCAAGCAAGAGTGTCACTAGAACGCAGGGATTTTGCATACAGAAAAAGCAAGACAGATATGTTCAAATAGATTCTGATGCCCCGTCTGTTGTAATTCTTTTTCGCGACCCAACAATAGAATTAGATAGGGATGTTAAATATGTTCTGGATGTTAAAGACCCTAAGAAACAAGTTTCTAGTAAACTTTTTGACATTTTTAATAAATGCATTCTTGAAATGTTGCCAGAAGATGAAATCGTATATTTAGATAATTTTATCCGTTGCAAGCTGCCTTTTTCAAACAAAATAATTACAGAGGATTGCTTAAAAATTGACCCATATGCAAATTGTTGTAACCAAATATCTCTATCTATATTTAATAATTTATCAAATATAAAATGTTTAATTATTTCAGGTACATGCCCTTTAGTTTGGTTTGAATGCAAAAAGATTCTGCATTATGAAAGTGCTGATGTTGAAAAATACTTTAAAGGTTTTTTTGATAGAGAAGTTAAAACTGAAAATATAAAAAATAAGATTAATTCGGTTACTATGTTGGGGGAACAGTTTTTGGTTGATGGTTGGAACTTCCCCGTATTTTTCTTTCCCCACCCAGTAACTTTACAACGGCAGTATGATAAGTACTATGCCCCTGGCGAAGATTATCATACACAATTCATAAATGGACGTAATAAAATAATACAAATCCTAAAATGATAGTACTTTATTTATTAGTACCGTATTATAAAAATTATTAATCATGATATTAAACTCGTTTACTCTCCCTCACACTCGCCGTCCACATATCCCCCCAGTGCAGCAACAGCAGCAGCGGCTCTTCCTTATGCGCCACCGAGCGCCCCTCAGGCACGTACATCCCATCATGGTAGGCGATCGCCTGCGCCTCCTCATCTGAAAGAGGGATGTACTGCGAAACAAGATACAGGCTGCGCAGCGATAAGCTCATGGCAACGATCTCAGGGTTTATGGTGTATGCGGCAGTTGGTATGCCGTCTTTGACTTCTGGGTGGGGAAAGAAAAAT
>JAHIFK010000122.1 GCA_018900975.1 Methanobacteriota archaeon | reverse complement strand
CTTGGAGGGAAGGTCAGCAGGAACAGATACGCAGAGATCGGCTGGTTCCCGCTAACATTGACAGAAGAAGCAAGAAATTCCTATATTTTCAGTTCTTTCCCGCCTGCATTCACCGCTATTCACTGGCATGGCGATACATTCGAGATACCTCCCGGCGCCGTGAGGATCGTACAGAGCGAGGCTTGCGCGAACCAGGCTTTTGAGTACGGCAGAACGATAGGACTTCAGTTCCATCTCGAATACTCAACAAAGAGCATCGACCTCATGTTCACGAATTGTGGCAATGATATAGTGGAAGGAAGATATATACAGAAACCCGATGAGATAATCGCGCAGAACAATAATGTCGTAGAGACACAGAGACTATTGAACCTCCTGCTGGATAATATGGCAAAAGAGCTGAGTATGCCTAAATAAAGAACACCATGGACGACATAATAATTCTTTCCATTCTTATTTTTGCAGCAGGACTGCTGTATTCATCAGTTGGTCATGCCGGAGCTTCCGGATACCTTGCCGCAATGGCGCTGTTCGGTCTTGCGCCTGAAGTAATGAAACCGACAGCTCTGACACTGAATATCCTTGTGGCGACGATCGCGACATTTCAATTCTACAGGGCAGGCTTTTTTTCCTGGGATAAGTTCTGGCCTTTTGCTGTAAGTTCGGTCCCTTTTGCATTCATTGGAGGGGCAATGTCTATTCCAGGTAATATCTACAAACAAATTGTCGGTCTTGTCCTGCTGTTCGCAGCCTGGCATTTTTTTCGGCAGAGGGGAATGGCAATCGTAAATGTGTCCAGGCATGTGCCTGTCCCATTGGCAATGATCGCGGGAGCAGGGATCGGACTGCTCTCAGGGACCGTGGGTGTTGGAGGCGGTATCTTCCTCACTCCCCTTATCCTGTTCATGGGATGGGCAGGCACAAAGCAAACTGCTGCGGTGTCTGCCGCTTTTATTCTAATGAACTCAATTGCGGGTCTTGCGGGGCATCTGACAAGTGTGAATTCCCTGCCTTCTGAGATATATTTCTGGGCATTTGCTGCAATGCTTGGCGGTATTATCGGTTCAGGTCTTGGCAGCAGAAGACTTACGAACACCACGCTCTACAGCCTGCTTGCAGTTGTGCTTGTCATCGCAGGTGTAAAATTCATACTGATTTGAAACGTATAATATTCCCTAAATAGTATAAAGTCAATTCTTAACTGCACACCACAATAATGCCGCAATCTTCATTAACACCAAGAACAATTAAATTTCAATGAAAGTTTTGAAAGGATACCGGGAATTCTTTGACAGAGCAGACGACCCGGCCTTATGCGCATCAAAAGAAAAAGATGGCATGTTCTTCATTTTCCGCTCGCTTGAAGCATGGAAAGAGGAAAAATGCAAAGAAGAGGATATACCTGCTGAGGAACTCATACGCGAAGAATACAAAAAAAACAGGTTCCTTGCACACCCATAATGTTTTTTTCAGTCAATTTTATATATTAACAGATACATAACATTCTAATAGATACGATGGGTAAAGTTAAAACTGCAATACCAGGACTTGATGAACTGATTGAAGGCGGCTACGTAGAGAACGACGTAGTTCTGGTAACAGGAGGTCCCGGGGCTGGCAAGACCACTTTTGGAATACAATATCTTGTCGGAGGAGTCATGGACTATAACGAGCCCGGTGTGCTTGTGGTCATGGACGAGACTCCGGCAAGGATGATACGCGACTCATGGAGATTCGGATGGGACATTGAGAAACTTGTGTCGCAGAATAAAATGAAAATAATTTACGCCAATCCCTTCAAATACACAAAAATCGCAAAATCCCTGGAAGATAAACCTATGAGCGTAATAGCAGCGAATAAGAATGTCGGCGAGATATTAATGCAGATACAGATCGAAGTAGCCGCAATAAAGGCAAAAAGGGTTTTCGTCGATTCCATAACATCGCTAAAATTGTCTGCCGAACCGGTTGAAGCAAGAAACATTGTGTCAGAGTTCATCAAGAACCTTGAATATCTTGACTGCACAACGATCATGACAAGCGAGATACAGGGACGTCAGGCCTTTAGCGTGGAGGAATATCTTTCCTCAGGCGTTGTCAGGCTGCATGTGTTCAGGGTTGGGGGAAGCCGGATAAGGGCAATCGAAATATTAAAGATGCGAGGCGTCAAGCATGATGATACATTGCATCCCTACGAGATAAAGGAAAAAGGCATAATCGTCCATCCAACTGAAGTCGTGATGAACGACGAGATAAGCCTTTTTGAGACAAGGGACGCAAAATAACTCCAGGGATAAATATGACGCTTACTTACGATGAGATAGTCGAGAAATTCGACAAATATGTATTTAATACCTACACCCGCCAGCCCATAGCAATAAAAAAGGCATGTGGCGCTGTTGTGACAGATGTGAACGGGAAAGAATATATCGACTGCGTGGCAGGGATAGCAGTAAATAATGTAGGACACTGCCATCCTGCAGTCGTGGAAGCGATTAATCGGCAGGCAGAGCAGTTGATACATGTCTCGAACCTGTATTATACCGAGCAGCAGGCGCTTCTGGCAGAGCAACTTGTAAACCTCACAGGAATGGATAGGGTTTTCTTCTGCAATTCTGGCGCCGAGGCTGTGGAAGGGGCGCTTAAACTTGCACGGAAAGCCACAGGTAAAAAGGAATTTATCGCAGCAGAACATGCATTCCACGGAAGGACGCGCGGCGCGCTATCGGTAACGCACAAAGAAAAATACCGCAAACCATTTGAGCCTCTTGCTCCTTCGGTATTTGTCCCTTACAATGACGCTGATGCCATAAGGGGAGCCATAACCGAAGATACGGCTGGCGTCATACTTGAAGCTGTACAGGGAGAGGCAGGCGTAATAATACCAACTGATGAGTATCTTAGCGAAGTCCGGGAAATATGCGATGAGAACGGCACGTTGTTGATACTTGATGAGGTGCAGACAGGTTTTGGAAGGACAGGGAAATGGTTCGCCAGGGAGCACTCAGGCATCAAACCCGACATAATGACACTGGCAAAAGCCATGGGCGGAGGCTTCCCAATGGGCGCAATGCTTGCGCGGGAAGATGTTGCATCTAATTTCGGGCGCGGAGATCATGCCTCCACGTTTGGCGGAAATGCCCTTTCATGCGCTGCAGCCCTTGCTACTATTAAAGTGATCAAAAAAGAAAAACTTGTTGAGAAGTCGAACGAACTGGGCGCATATCTCATAAAAAAACTTAAAGGACTTAACAGGGATTATATAAAAGAGGTACGCGGCAAAGGACTTATGGTGGGAATGGAACTCTCCATAAAATGTGAGGACTTAGTCGGCAGGGCAAGGGAACGCGGCGTGCTCCTTAACTGCACCTCGGATTCTGTACTGCGCTTCGTGCCGCCACTCACAATAACCAGGGAACAGCTTGATAAGGCAGTCGGAGCCCTTGATGAGATTTGAAAGACTGGTGAGGAGCTCAGTAAGAGAAATCAAAGAGTACATTCCCGGGAAATCAATCGAAGAGATAGCTCTTAAGTATGGTCTTGATCCGGAAAATATAATAAAGCTGGGTTCCAACGAAAATCCGCTTGGACCTTCACCGCTTGCAGTCGAAGCCATAAGGAATTGGGCAGGGAAAGTTCATTTATATCCGCCTTCGAACGCACTTGAATTGCGAAGCGCGATTTCTGAATACACAGGTTATCCTGCGAACAACATAGTAGTATCCGGTAACGGCATGGACGGTATCCTTGATACGATGATGAGGCTTTTCATGTCGCAGGGTGCGGAAACGGTGATCCCTGTACCCACTTTCTCCTACTACGAGATAGCAACACTTGCCAATGGCGGGAAACCGGTTTTCGTAAAAAGGGACCGGGATTTTGAGATCAGCCATAAGGATATTCTCGCAAAAGTAAACAGCAATACGAAAATGATATTCCTGTGTTCGCCAAATAACCCGTCCGGGAATGTTATCAGGGAAGAAGAGGTCAGGAAGATACTTGATAGAACGGATGCTATCGTATTCATCGATGAGGCTTATGTGGACTTTGCAGAGGATGGTCTTTCAAGTCTTTCGGGGAGTGTGAAAGAACATGAGAACATTATTGTGGGGCGCACATTCTCAAAAGCCTTCGGTCTTGCAGGGATGAGACTGGGTTACGCCATAGTTCCTGACTGGCTCTCCAGGGAATACATGAAAGTTATGACACCATTCTCGGTGGATGTTCTGTCGATCGCAAGCGGCATTGCAGCGCTTGGTGACGCGAAGTATATCCGGAAAAGCATCGAGACCGTAAAAAAAGGACGTGTTCAGCTTACCAGCGGACTTGAGTCCATGTGCAAAGTGTATCCCTCGGAAGCTAATTTCATAATGATAGACGTAGCTCCCCGCACAGCTGCAGATGTCTGTGAAAAACTTCTGAGAATAGGAATTATAGTCAGGGACTGCACATCCTTCAGGGGCGCAGGCGATTCTCTTATCAGGATAAGCGTGGGTACACAGGAGCAGAACCGCAGGGTAATAGCTGCAATTGAAATGATATTATGACAGGCACAGTCATCGCCCTGACAGGCACGCCTGGAACAGGAAAGACAACTGTGTGCGAGTTCATAAAAGAACATTCATTGTACAGGGACAAGTACCGTATTATCGACCTTCACAAGCTTATCATGGATGAGAAGCTTTACACAGGAAGGGACGAGATCCGGGACACTTACAATGCAGATATGGAGCGGCTCAGGGTCAGGGTAACTGAACTCATTGAACAAACACCAGTTGGAATGGATACAATTCTTGAAGGCCATATTTCGCATTACCTCCCCGCAGATGTTATCATCGTGCTGCGGGCATCTCCTATTGCCCTAAGGAAACGTCTCGGGAAACGGAGAGAATATTCCTATGAGAAGGTAAAGGAGAACTCTGATGCTGAAGCGCTGGACGTTATCCTTGTGGAATCTGTGGAAACAAGCGACAGGGTTTTTGAGATCAACACAACTGACATGAACCTGATATCTGTTATAAAATCGGTCGTTGAGATAATAGATTCATTGAAAAAAGGGAAAGTCCCTGAAGAATATCTGCCAGGGAAGATCGACTGGATAGACCAGGTAGAACTTTGATCATGCGAGCCTTTTCTGCTGGTATTTCGCCTTTAGCCCATCAAGGTCTATCAGATCGTTCAACATATTTATCAGGAGCTCTGTCCCCCTTCTTTGTGCCTGGCTGTTATCGCCGCTTAACTCAAATGCCGGGTCATCATGAGGTAATTTTATGCGCGTTACCGCAGCCCTGTGTTCCTTAAGGCGTGGATCCTTTGATTCCTTCACGATCTTTGTTTTTTGCGCTTCAATTCCAAGAAGTTCAAGTTCATACCTGAAACATGGCCTCATTAACAGGGATGTAAGTATAAAGACAGCAACTTCCTGCTTTTCTGATTGATCAATATCTTTCAAGTGCTCTTTCAGGATACTGTATATGTCGCGGTTCAATTTGTTCTTTAAAACATATACTTTCGATGGAGGTATGTCCATCTCCTCAAGCTGCCCCATATCAGATAGAGCGCGAAGATACCCGGTAAGGATCAGCCTGTGCTGGTCGTACCCGCTTTTCTTTAATTCCCGCGCGAGCCTGCTTATGGACATCTGCTGGCGCGCAAGTATTTCTGTTAGAATGCTATAATATTCGGACATTCTATACTAGATTTGGTAACAAACCGGATAAATGCTTTGGTTGAACGGACTTTTGAAATATATTGTATGAGTTAGTAGGAGTTAGTTGTTAATTTTTTTCATACCAGACCCAAAACACAGAGCAATAGGTGGATTTATTTTAGCCTCTCCATCAGCGGGTCCTTAACCCCGACAGCATCAAAAGCCCTCGCCCTTCGCAGGCACGACTCGCATTCCCCGCACGGCTTCTCCTTGCCTTCATAGCATGACCATGACCACTCAAGCGGCGCTCCTATCTCAATGCCTCTTCTAACTATGTCGGTCTTGCTCATGGATATGAGGGGCGTGTAAACCTCAGGATGCGTCAGCGTGCCATTCGTGAGCATTTTGTTGAAACTCTCCACGAACTCGGGCGTGTTGTCGGGAAAAGTCGCGGCTTCCTCGGCATCAAACCCTGTGATGATCATATCAAACCTGTGATTCTCTGCTAGCGCCGCTCCGATAGAAAGAAAAACAACATTGCGGGCAGGCACCCATACCTGTTCTGCGGTCTTTTCCGTGACTTCCATATTATCAAGTTCAGAGCTTTTTATTTTCGGTATTTTTCCCCCGCCAGTAAGTGCGCCGCGGAAATTACCGTACCAGGGAAGTCCAATTATTATGTGCCCAACCTTGAATTGCCTGCATATCTCTTTTGCGAACTCTATTTCTCTTTTCCTGGCTCTCTGCCCGTAATCAAATGTAACGCAAAGGACTTCATCGCTTCTGTCGTATGCTTCTTTGAACGCGACAGTGGAGTCAAGCCCGGATGAAAGGAGGACGACGGATCTCATAAGTCGCATAATTGATGCGGGAGATATTAAACCTGGCTGATGCAGATTATTTTCTCTCAATGGGTAATTATGAAGGGCAAG
>JAHIFK010000121.1 GCA_018900975.1 Methanobacteriota archaeon | reverse complement strand
TGTCTTATTGCTCGGTCTGACTATCCTTGACATCATTAAAGCGATTGCCACGAAGACGATACCGATTATTAACAGTATCGCGAACGGTAAATAGTTATCAAGAAATCCATTTGTTGTCATATGACCACCTTCTATTTATTTGTTTAAAAAGGACTATAGATATAAAAAGTTTATGAAATTGTTTTTGGAGAAGATTTGATCGTATTTGCGTAAGATTCTTAAATAATCAGACATCTGTAAGGAAAATCCTGAAAATAAACTATGAGGATTTATCGTGATAAAACAGTTGTTCAATATTAAGATCGGCTATGCATCTATAAAAAACCCCATTGCTGTTGCCCCGATGGCAGGAATTACGGACTCCGGGTTCGCCGCAAAGTTTGGCAATGCCGGATTGGTAGTGCTTGGGGGTTACAATCTGGATGCAAAGACGAACGATGCTGCCAGGAAAGAAATTTCGCGCGGTAGAAAAGAATTCGTTTCTGACGAACCGATGGATCTCCTGAAAAAAGAACTTAAGGCTTCCCATGATTTAACGAGGATCGCGGTCAATGTGCGCGCCGCATCGCTAGAACCGTTCGTGGAGGCAGCTCGCCTTATAAAAGATTCAGGCGCGATACTTGAAATAAACGCGCACTGCAGGCAGCCAGAGATGCTTGAACTTGGCGTGGGCGAGGCTCTGTTGAGAGATCTGCCGAGATTATGTGAATACATCGGGGAGATAAAGAAAACAGGGGTTGTGGTCTCGGTCAAGACAAGGGCGAACGTGGTGAACGATGTTGAGCTGGCAAAAGCTATCGAAAAAGCGGGGGCTGATATCATCCATATTGATGCCATGCACCCGGATGGCATGGATGTCGGTGTCATCAAACGAGTTCGTAATTCCACTAACCTTTTCATAATCGGCAACAACTCTGTGGTGGATTTTGAGAGTGCAAAAGACATGTTCTCTTATGGGGCTGATATGGTATCAGTAGCGCGCGGTTTGCTTGAAGAGCCCCGTCTCATCGACAATCTCGTGGATGAGATCAGCGCTATCCAGTCCATGACCGGCTGGTACAACGCGCCAAAGCACATCTGCGGCGGCGGCGACCTGAGGGCGCTTGCTTTCTGCTGCCTTCCTGTAAAGCCCTGCGCACTGCATGCTGCGCTGAAACAGGCAGGAATGAGCGCCGAGGAGTTCATGAAGCTAAAGATGGATTTTGTAAGAGGGACTCCTCTTGAGCCTGGAGATGGGACTTGCTTCGGGAGCATGACCTGGTGCTGCAAGATAACAAAGCCCTGTTTCTTAAGGGATTCTACGCTTACGCAAACCGGGGTTTCTGATATTGAGTATATGCAGTTTAAGAAGAAATTGTCTGAATATTTGATGAAGAAGAGGAAGAGATAGATTGAATTCTTCATTACCTCTTGTTTCTTCAAATACCCTCCGAAGCATTCGCTTAGTTTCATAGCCAAGAGGCTAAAAGGAAGGACAAGCAGAATACTCAGGAAGGAATTCCCGCATCTTAAAGAATGGTGTGGTGAGCATATGTGGGCTCCGAGCTGTTTCCATGGGTCTGTGGGGCAGGGATGGGAAGTGGTCGAAAAATATATCCAGACTCAAGATACACACCATGCAAAAAACGCTGGCTACAGGCCTCGTGACCTTAAGTCCGGGGTTTGTGACTGCATCTATGGGGGTTATGTGCATCCTTAGAATGGCTAAAAATCAAAATAACAATTATGAAACTGAGTACGGGCATGGTACTGCTCGGACATACTTATTGTTCATGGGAAAAGCAAAAAAATATAAATGGGAAATGCTATAATTAATTAGTGAAGGTCTAATAGATGTCCCAAGCGGATGAAATAAGAAGATGTGCATGTGCTGAATACGTGAAACCTGCTAAAGAGAAGGGAGAAAAGTTCATTAGTATATTGGCAAGTGATGTTGCAAAAAAAATTAATTCAAAAAATATTAACATGTTAGAACGAATGCCGAATGTTTGTCAGGCATTAGGTGGGAAAAAATTCGCTGTACTGTGCAATGTACAATTAGTAAAAATATCTGGCTCTGCTCCAAGTGGACAAAGTACAACAACCAAATTCACATATAGAATACTTTGAAAATAATGAGAACTACATGAAACCAATACCTACTAAAAAAATAAAGACGAGTAAAATGAGTCTTACGGAAAAATTAGGGGAAATGGGAATCCCAGGATTTCGCAGCGGAAATAAATTAAAGATGACAATAGCAATATTTGGGTATTTTATGGTCTTTTTATTTTTACTGGCATTAATATCACCATCTCCAGTACAGCAAAAGTCACCAGAATCTACATCAATTATGCCTACTACCAGCACGCCTACCGCTACGATTCAGGCAACATTAATAACTGATGACCAAAAATTTGCAACTTTGTTAAAAGAGAGTAGCAAAATTATAGCTGTTAGTTCGAAAGGAATTTCAGATGCTGCTATAAGAGAGGACTATAAATCTCTGGAGCTATATGGAAAATATCTAAAACGTACATTTAGTACTTTAAATACTCAATTCTAAGTTTGCACTCTTTTCCCAAATGATCTCTTACCCTCTGCATACCAGTTTCATTTTTCATATTTCTTGTTGATAAGACAATATTTTTTAAATATTC
>JAHIFK010000120.1 GCA_018900975.1 Methanobacteriota archaeon | reverse complement strand
CCAATTGGATTTCCCAGGGCGAAGCAGCCGTTCAGGTCTGTACCTCCTGATATTGAAGATAAACAGATATCTTCTTTGATATCACTGTAAACGAATCTGAAATTCTCATCTGTCAAAGGTGAACCAGTTGAGAGTATCGTCTTCAGGTTCTGGAGATCGTATCTTTCAATTGGCTTTAGCCCCTCATTTCGGATCGAATCAATGTACTTTGCACTTGTTCCGAATATCGTGATCTTTTCTTCCTCAACAAGCCTGAAAAGAGCACCTGGATCGGGATGGAATGGCGAACCATCGAACAGTGTGATCGTGGCGCCAAGCGAAAGGGCTGATACCATCCAGTTCCACATCATCCAGCCGCAGGTAGTATAGTAGAATAACCTGTCCTCGCGTTTAACATCTGTATGAAGCTTGAGTTCCTTTATATGATTGAGTAAGATCCCTCCCGCGCTCTGGACCATGCATTTAGGAAGCCCTGTCGTGCCTGATGAGTACATTATGTAGAGGGGATGATCAAAAGGCAATTGTTCGAATTCTATCTCAAGACCGCTTTCTCCGCTCATGAGATCATCCATTAAGATAGAATTTGGAACTGAACTGATATCTGTCTCACCCATGAATGGCACAACAACGATCTGTGGGCTGGATGGCAGTTGGCTGAAAATATCAGCTACCTTTTCAAGTGAATCGAATCTTTTACCATTGTAAGAGTAACCGTTCGCTGTGAACAGCATTTTGGGTTCTATCTGCCCGAATCTATCAAGCGCGCCTTTTGTGCCGAAATCCGGAGAACATGAAGACCAGATCGCGCCAAGGCTAGTAGCAGCTAGCATTGCAATGATGGTCTCAGGCATGTTAGGCATGAATCCGGCCACACGATCTCCCGCTTTAACGCCACGCTCCCCCATAGCTTTTGCAAGCCTTGCTGTCCTGTCGTACAGCTGTGCGTATGTTATTTTTACTGGATCGATCATTGCCTCACCCTTGAAAATAATGGCAAGATCATCATCGCGGTATCTGAGCAGATTCTCGGCAAAATTCAGCTTTGCCCCTGAAAACCACCTGGCGCCCGGCATTTTTGTTACATCGTCTATTACTTCGTCGTAAGACCTCGAAGCTATAATGCCAGCCTCACCCCACATTTCTGCCCAGAATTCAGGGATATTCTCTATCGACCACTGGTACAGTTCTGCATATTCTCTGAAATTAGTCCCGTGTTTTTTGTTGACGGTCTGCATGAATTTATACAGATTGCTGTTCTTTATTCTTTTTTGGGACGGGCCCCATAATAATTCTCCACTCATGGTAAGTCCTCACTTATTCATTCTCTGGATCGTGCGCATCGCTGTTTCTTTTGCTTGCTCAACGCCCGTATTGAATGTTACGCAATCAGCAAGCCCGATGATGCGATCAACATAATATTCAGATAACAACTCTTTGGCTTAATTATATATATCATTATGTATTAACCATTACTCCTGTGACATCGTATTAAAGGTGAAAAATGAACCTCCGAAAGCACGTAAGTCTTAATATCAACATACGAGGGAACGGACAGTCTGCCACTCTTGCCATCAATGACAGGTGCAAGAGCCTGATGGGGGAAGGAAAAAAGATATACAATTTTGGACTTGGCCAATCGCCATTCCCTGTCCCCATGCCTGTAGTGAACGCCCTCAAGCTGTACGCTCATGAAAAAGATTATCTTCCCGCAAAGGGACTGCCGGCCCTTAAAGAGGCGGTAGCAGGTTTCCATAAGGCAAAAGATAATGTTGATGCAAACCCTGAAAATGTTCTTGTGGGGCCAGGGTCCAAAGAGCTTATGTTCCTGCTCCAGCTCTGCTTTTACGGTGAGATCGTTGTCCCAACCCCTTGCTGGGTATCTTATGTGCCCCAGGCAAGGATCCTGGGAAAGAAAGTTCGGCTGATGCATACCAGTTTTGAAGACAAATGGCATATAACGCCACGGCGTCTTGCTGAATTCCTGGAGAGTGAGCATGATATCTTCCGCCCGCGTATTCTGGTGCTCAACTATCCAGGCAACCCTGACGGTCAGACCTATACGCTCGATCAGTTAAAAGAGATAGCTGAGGTGGCAAGGAAATATGAGCTTATCCTGTTATCAGATGAGATATATGGACAGCTCCATCATAAAGGAGAGCACATCTCTGTTGCAAGGTTCTATCCCGAAGGAACTATCATCAGTTCAGGTATCTCCAAATGGTGCGGAGCAGGAGGCTGGAGGCTGGGGACGTTTACGTTCCCCAAAGACCTTGACTGGTTACTGGATGCAATGGCTTCTGTTGCAAGCGAGACATATACTTCTGTCAGCGCACCGATACAGTACGCTGCTGTTCATGCCTTTCGGGGAGGGGTGGCAATAGAAAGATATCTCTGGAATGCCAGACGTGTGCTCTCAACACTGGGAAAAGAGTGCCATCATATCCTGACCGAAGCTGGAGTGAGGGTCCATCCTCCAGAGGGCGGTTTTTACCTGTTCCTTGACTTCACCCCGATGGCTGACAGACTATCAAAGAGGGGTATTACTGACAGTAAGACCCTTTGTGAACGACTTCTTCAGGAGACCGGTGTGGCCATGCTCCCAGGATCTGATTTTGAACGACCTTACGAGGAACTAACTGCAAGGCTTTCCTATATTAATTTCAATGGAGCCAATGCTCTAACTACAAGCGAGACAATACCGATCCATGATGTGCTTCCAGAAGGTTTCTTACAGCAAATGTGCCCCGATACTATCGAAGGGGTAAAGTTGATCGCAAAATGGATATCTGGATCGAATAAAGATTAGACAGTATCTGTGATATTAGAGAGATGCAGGAAGTTTTTGGCCTTCGGTTGATACCTTTGCGGAAAGCTTTAAAAAAGTATATCTAACATAATTCAGAAGAATCATACATGAATGACGAAAAAGGACGAACATCCTTGACAGAATTCATAAGCCGCAGGAAATTCCTGATCTATCTTGGAATATTTCTGGGAATGATAATTGCCGGTCTTAATCTTCTTAAAAAAGCTGGAATAAAGACCGTGAACAGGATGTTATGCTCGCATATATGATGTATGATGAACCGCTGCCACTTGAAAACGGGGGACCGCTTCGCCTTGTGATGCCCAGGATGTTCGGGTATAAAAGTGTAAAGTGGGTTAACAAAATAACTATTACCAAAACACAGGAGATCGGCTACTGGGAAAAGTTTGGATATAAGGTCGATGGGGTTTCGTATCCATGAAAATAGTAAGATTCGATATAAGCGAGAGAATTTTACACACTGGTATCATGCGATATTTTTCATCTGGCTCCTGATAACGGGTATACATCTCTTCCCTCCCCCAAGATAAAAGAGACATAAAAAGCAGGGCATTCAAAGATGCCGTGTATGATCATCTCTTGAAAAATTACGGGGTTTCAGGGGAGAATATCATAGTGCATATACAGAATGACATCATAACGATCGAGTGGAGCCCCCAGGAAAAAGATGAATATTTCGATGCGCAATTCCAGAGGTCATTGCGCCTTCTTACGGATGGCAAATTAGAGGAGGCAAGATTCATCATGGAAGATCTGGCGTTCAGATCGCCTAAAGCCCCTAATGTGCTGTACAACCTGGGGATGGTCTACAGCGAGTTCCATGAACTGGATATTGCAATTGACACCCTGAATAGGTGCGTAAATATTGTTCCTCTATACTCCAATGCCTATGTTGCCCTGGGAGTAGCTTATGGGAGGCAGGGTAAATTGAAAGAAGCAGCCTGGTTTTCTCCTTTAACTTGACGATTAACTTGACGATTACTTGACGATTAGACCAGTCATTTCAGGCGGTATCTTGTAGAGCGACCGGCTCCAAGTTTTTCAGCCAATCCCATTTCTACAAGTTTTCCGAAATCGACAGATGTAACAGAACGAGTGACACCGAATTCTGCTTCGCATTGCCGTGTGGTAAGTTCTTTGCCTTCGGCGAGCCATTGCATCATCTTCCGCTGCCTTTCATTCAATTGAGATTCCACGGTCGGAGTTACCCGAATCAACTTCTCTGGCACACGAAGGCGCTCGATGTTCTCCCCCGGCCCCGGGAAAGTTACCTGGAAATATCCTGTATGGCGTCTTTGGCGTATTAGAGTGTATTCTGTTCCTTTTCAGGTTATACTTATTATTTCTCCTGCCCGGTGTTCAGCGCAGCTCGTCCTTTATCTGTGAGTCGGTATTTCTGCTTGCTGCTGCTGGGTTTTTCTCCATCTGTGAGTGCTAACAACAACCTTTGAACCATATCATCAGACTGGGTCGATAACTGGATCGGTAACTGGACACCTGCTTGGTTCCTACCTGGTTCAGTCTCTGGTGGCAGATAGAGCATGTATTTTGAGGCGGCCTCGATTTCATAAAACAGGCATTCATTCTTCCAAAACATCACAAGCCATGTGATGATTTTGCGAAATCCCATCAACGCGGTAAAACAGCTCGCCTTTCTGAGGCTGATCATCGGTCACCGAACCTTGCCAAATGTTATTGGTATCTATTTCATTTCATTGCCTCACGCCCACCTAATGGTCAATGTTGCAAGCAGAGAGCAAACGTCGTACTTGTTCGGCTACTTGTTCGCTTACATGTTCTGTCGCGCTCATGGAAACTTCAGTCGTCATGTATTCGGCCAGACAGACGATAAAGCGGACACGCATCCCGATTTCTTCGATTGCAGGCTCTGGCAGGTTCTGTTCCTTAGCTTCTTCAAAAATACGGCAAAAGCCACTGCCTCATTGCTCGATCTGGGCAAGATGAAGTTCGTCAAAGATCCAAGATATTTGTATCCAGATGTGGAATTCAGGTCGAATTTGATGAAGAGAATAAAAACAACTCCAAGGTGCTGACCACTATGGATGGCGTTGTTGGTAATTCATAATATATATTCATACGTACATAATATTCATAGCTTCTTTTTCTCTTTCTTCATATTTGATACGTTCTTGTTCCTGGAAATCCCATAGCATCTGGTTTGTTCTGGCTTCTCTTTGTTTTTGCTCTCTTATTATTTGCCACATCTTTTCTTGTTTATTTCTAAGCAGAACATTTCTTGGTTCATTGTCCAGGTCATATTGTTTCCGTTTGCCCGGGTCTGATAGTACTGAATAAGCCTCTGCGATTCCTTTAAAAATTTCTTCGGCTTCTGGTAACTTGTTTTTGTCGGGATGATATAGCATAACCAGTCTGCGGTAAGCCGACTTTATATCTTCTTGGGACGCTTTCTTATCGACTTCTAATATTTCGTAATATGTTTTTTTCACCATGGGATATTAATATTAATTTCCTCTTATAGATTTATGTATTTCCATTTTTTGTCCAAATTTCACACCATTATTATAATCATCTGATCGATGAAATGTTGTTTTGTTTTTATATGATACTGATCTGGGATACATCTTATTCATTTGTTCTACAACAATATCTTCTTTCACGATTACCAGCGCATTCTTACTTTCCTGATACTTTCTTTCCTCTTTGATCTCGTCCAATCTATTACTTAGAGCACCTATTGCGCCAACACAGAAATCTATCACACGAGTTTTTCTGGAAATCCGGGTAGGAATCATTGTTGCTTTGATTGCACCATAATGTATTTGTGAATATAGATGATCAAACATTTTTGACGCAACTTTTGCATCCATTTCGAATCCGACAAAGAATAATTTTGTACCAACTCTCATTACACGGCATTCATAAAATGAAGCCACTATTGAAGAAAGACTTATAACCCAATGTCTTACGCCTTTTTGATCTATCATTTCAGATTCAATCTGTATTATTAGTGTTGATTTATCTGAAGTAGCTTTAATTTCATCAATGGATATTTCATATTTATCCATAAGTTCTTTAACAAGTTTATTTGCTATTGCCATCTCATTTACATTTACAGCACCACTTTCAGTTTGAGTATGTGCCATAATTTTTTCAATCTTACTTAAAACTTCGATTCTTTCTTCATTAGTTATCATATTATTACCAAATATCCAGGTTGCATCCTCATCGGAAACTCGCTCTTAAATACAGCTTCTTTTTAATAAGTCTTCCAGTCGTTCAATTACATCGATCAAGCGGCTGAAGGAACTGGTCCGTGATTAAGTTTCATAATTTGATCATCTCTGCAATTCGATTCCCGCAGAAAACACACTGGAGAAGCTTTGCATTTCCCACTGTAAAATACTGCATCATGTGACCGCATTTTTTACAAAATGCTGTTTCGCTTTTCACTTTCAAGGCATCGATCGCCTGTCTGATGGAACGTAATTGCATATCCTGTTCTTTATCAAGGTACACCAGGTCTTCATCCGTGAATGTTATCGCCATATTATTTTATACCCCTCTTGTTCGAGTTTCTCTTTGTCAATATTATACTCAGATTTTATTTCGTAATCTATTCCCCTGCTTTTTAACCAGACCAGGAGTAATTTATTATAATCCAGACCTTTGAGAGAATTCGTATTGTCATATGCCGTAAAAAGAGTTGCAAGATCGCGAACGGTTAAATCCCTGATTGTCCTGTTTTCAATATCTATCCCCTCGTCAAACTCTTCAGAGGTGAGATACTCAAACGCCTTTTCCTCATAATCTTCCAGATCATGTAAATCCCTGCTGACCTCTATTGCAATATTCAAAGAGGGAATTATTATAAAGTTACTCCAGCCCATGTCTTTTCTCCATTTCTCTGTGCGGCATTCTACTATTTAATATCTGTACTGGATTTTATAAAGTCTTCTCCCACGATCTGCTTAATTGTTAAGGCGATACCCTTGTCCATTTTATTCCCTGTCGCTGCATTATATTCGATAACTTCTTTATGCTTTATGTAGAGTTTCTTCATCTGATCTTGGTACTGGGCTTGAATTTAGGCACTTTCATGTTTCATCACCATGACCGGTATTTACTGCATGGAGTTTAACCTTATTGTTTTATTGTTGTGTACGATGTTACATACTACCCACCCAAAGGATTATATAGATTTTATATGTAGTAAGCTATGTAACAAACTCTCTGCGATGGTGAAGAAATTGGAACAAAATGAAGATCTTGAAAGACATGTCAAAGGAAAAAGGGCGCAACTCTGGCTCGATAACTACATAAAGAAAAGATAATCTTTAATCTCAAGATCATGCAGAAACTTGCTGAGTAAAATAAACAGTCCACGTCGCAGCAAGCACAAACTCCCACACCCAAGAAACCGCATGCATGCGGCGCAAGGTCATCCCTTGATCAGGCTTTAGCCCCATTTATCCGACGTCTGCAGACGGCGTGCCGTTCCCTGAATGATGATATGCTTAAAAAAGAAATATTATGATGTAATTTGTGGAAAGTCTTCTTATATTTTCAATATATTAGTTTCCACGATTTACATGCGTTTTCCTTCTCACTGATAACTTTAAATTAGTATCATTAATTAAAAAACAACGGGATCAAGTTCGCTTTTACGAGTTATACAGCTGCAGGATTATACACAGGTTATGCCATCAGGCATGATGCTGTATATCTTTATCTTGAAAAAAATGAGATGGATTTCTTCAAGAACACATTCAGAGTGACCGAAAAGCAGGGTATCAAAGCGAGAATATATGTGCCGGATAGAGATGTTTTCGGGGATGCAAGAGATAAAGAAGGGATCCTGATCGTTTCTCCATCTCAGACACTGCTGGATATGGCAGGGTTGGGGTATAGCGGACGGGATATTACAAAAGCTATGGTAGAGAAATATGCCTCCCTATAATCCATGGTATGGATCTATAGATATCGATCTTGTAACGAATAATCGAACAAAACACAGCCTCATGCGTATTCTTGTAAAGGAGCGCAAATATTATCACTCCCGCATTGGGACTCATACAGTCTACAAACCAACAGATCACGGACCAATAATCATTGATTTTGCCGGCAGGGAAGAACGCTATCCATTTGAAGGAAGAGATGAAGAATTGAATTTCGATATCCTGAACGGACAAACGATCCTGAAAGTTATCAGAAAAAAGTTCAAGATACGATTGAACGATTATTACAGCTGATCGAGTAATGGTGGCTGCTCCAATAAAGTTACCAGTTCACGCGAACCTTCT
>JAHIFK010000119.1 GCA_018900975.1 Methanobacteriota archaeon | reverse complement strand
GATCTGAGATATGCTCAGGTCATTAAAGAACGTGAAGGCGGGAAACTTGTTAAGGTTCATAAAAAAATCATATTTGGTCTTTGGAAGAGATGCTTACTTTTCCTTATTATAAAACATCAGTAAGTTAAAGGGTCAATACCCATATTTAATAGAAAGAAAAAACAAGATTTGAAAAAGTTCCTTGAAAAAAGGAAGAAAAGTTAGTATAACCCCCTATTTTAAGCATGATTCTATCATTCTGAAACCTAAAAACTCTGCTATCGACCTCTGGAATGAGGTGTCGTGAATTCCTGAGATGTTATGAACTTATCTTTAGAGGCCTCGGAAAAGGGGCAGTTGTCGGGCAGGTAGCCTGCCATGTTGTAACCGCATTCTGTACAGACATATTGTTCCAATGCGTTCATGGAATGGTCTCCATTTTGTATCAATCAATTACAGATAGGGCCATGACTTTAAGTAGCTTTTTCGATCTGCTTACTGCCGTGCTTTTATGATGGTGCATATCCTTTTAATTCAGCAGGGGATTGATCTACATACGAGAAAAGATCGCATAGAAGATCAGAAGGGAAGAGATAAGTGCATTAAAAATGTAATATATATGGGGGCCTTATGGCAGAGATAATTGAAGAGAAGTCGCTGAGAAATAAAGATTATGTTTTCAGGGACAGGGCTCATGCAGGAGAGCTTCTTGCCCGGAAACTCGGACCTTATGTTGAACCTGGATCAATTGTGCTTGCTATACCCTCAGGCGGTGTACCTGTCGGAAAAATCATCGCAAACGAACTCGGGCTTCCCCTTGATCTAATAATTGTCAGGAAGCTACCTGTACACTTCAACACTGAAGCTGGTTTCGGTTCGATGAGCTGGGATGGAGAAGTCATGCTCAACGAGAGACTTGTAAAACATCTTCAATTGAGCAAAGAGGAAATAAGCAGTGCGATCGAAGAGGTAAAGCATGAACTTGAAAGGAGAATCGAACGATTCAGAGGTAAAAGACCATTTCCTGAACTGAAAGGCATGACCGTGATCATAGTGGATGATGGACTCGCTTCGGGTTATACAATGCTGGCGGCTATAAGTTCCATAAAAAAGCGCTCTTGTGCAAGAATTATGGTTGCCATTCCGAGAGCTTCAAAAAACGCCATCGAGCTTGTGAGCCCATATGTCGATGAGATCTTTTGCCTCAACGTTCGGGAAACAGCGATATTTGCTGTGGCTGATGCATATCAGGAATGGCACGACCTGACAGAGCAGGAAGTTCTGGAATTGTTGAAAAAATGATACATTCTTAGATCTTGCCCCAGCCCCCGATGAGGTGGATGTGGAGATGGAACACCACCTGCCCTGCGCCGCTTCCCACGTTTATTACAAGTTTGTAACCGCTATCCTTTATACCCAGTTCCTCAGCTATTTCCTTTGCCTTTAGCATCATCTTTGAAATGAGGGCACTGTGGCGTTCTTCAAGCGCGTTGATGCTTTCGATGTGCTCCACAGGGACTATTAGCACGTGGACCGGTGCATCAGGTCTTATATTGTGAAATGCGACCAGATCAATGTCTTTATAAACAAACTTCGCAGATGAATCACCTTTGATTATCCTACAGAAAATGCAATCGCTGTTCATATTGGTTCGTTATCATCTGGATACTTATTAATTAACCGTTCCATATTCAACTGGAATGTAACATATTTACCATGTCTTTAATTTAAGCGCGAATGAATGCACTAATTGGATTCACCATTGGGATGATCTTTAATTCAAGCCAGAGATATATTACTGCATCCCTCTCTCGATCTCATCCAGCACTCTCACAGTCGTTCCATGGCTGATAAAAAGCTCATGTATCTCCTCAACCGCTCTGCTTCTGGCGTAACCATCAATATTCCATTTAATATCCGGGTAAACCACATTCTTTAAAATGAGACCCTTCGCATCCAGCGGCTGGAGAGTATCAGTTATGGAACGATCAAGCATTTTCGAAAGCCTCTCCCTGTCTATCTCTCCCTTTCCAGCAAGTTTGAGAGATGCGGCTATCTTCCTGACCATATGCTGCAGGAACCTGGTCGCAGTGATCCCAAGATAGAACCAGTCGCCTTCGTTATGAATGGATATCCCCTTTATATCGCATAACGTTGCTTTTTCTTTATCTTCATCCGCAAAATTCCTGAAATCGTGCCTGCCAGGGAATATTGAAGCTGCATCCTTCATTTTTTCAATATCAAGTCCCTTCCCGCAGAAAACATAAAGGTATTCTCGCTCTATGGCAGAAGTCCTGGCATTGAAGTTAGCATCCACGCGCGCCCATGCATAGACCCATATCTGAGCAAGGGCGCTGTTTATTGTCCCCGGCTTTGCAGCTTCTGCATTATCCGTATCAAATGCCATCACTTGCCCGAGGGCATGCACGCCCCTGTCAGTCCTTCCTGAGGCAGCATATCTTGCTTTTGATGGATTCTTTAACGCACCGCAGTCCTTGAGAGCTTTCAGGAGTTTTCCCTCAATGGTGGGTAAGCCTGGCTGTATCTGGTAGCCGTAATAATCATTGCCAAGGTAAGCGAACTTGAGAGCGATCCTCACTTTTATTTCTCCATGAAATTTTAAAGGAAATATTCTATTTATGGCCTGATAATAATCTCAATATTTTCTGTATCTTTTGCGTCTATGTCCTGCTTCTATCACTATGATCAACAAACGATCACCTTCTATATCCAGGATCACCCTGTATTCACTAACACGGTAAGTATAGAGAGGGTGGTTTTTTGTCCCTTTGATCTTTTTAATATAAGAGTAGGGTTTACATTTGATACTATTTATTGATAGGATTATGTTCTGTGCAATATCTAATGGTACCTTTTTGAGATCCTTTCTTGCTTTTGAGGTATATTCAACCTTATAGCTCATTTCAGGTCAAATTCTTTCATGATCTCTTCTTCAGAATGCAGGCGTCCATGTTTGATGTCAACAAGTGCTTCTTCTATTCCATGTATCACCTCATCACTGAGTGGTTTTTCATCTATTGCAAGGTTCACCAACCTCTCTATTACAGAACTATATGATTCACGAGAGTGATGTTTTAGAGATGCCAGCCTGTCTTTGACTTTTGGGTCAAGGCATATCGTTGTAGTGGCTGACATATATGTTCCTATAGGTACCTATATATTAAATAAGCTTTTGGTATTATCCGGGAAAATGTGCTCTCAAACACAAGCTACCTTAGCAAGATCAGCCATCTTTTGTATGCATGCCCTGCCGAAGCTTATCATAGCTTTTCATTATTCCTTTAATTCAATATTGTCGAATTTTCAATCATTTCTTACACTTCCTGCTATAGTCCCCGTCGCCTTCTCGATCTGATAAATATCCTGTGTCATTGTTGGTCAAAATTTCGATAGTGCCCTAATTTTCATAAAATATATCGAGAAACATTTAATACCCTGCCGCGCTATCAAACCCGCTGCCACAATGGACTCGTGGGGTAGCCAGGATATCCTGGCGGGCTTCGAACCCGCAGACCCGCGTTCGAATCGCGGCGAGTCCGTCTTTAGGATCACGATATTATCCTTTGTAGGTCAGAGTATTATTGTGATAGAACACGGATTGCGCGGATGACGCGGATGCTCACGGATCCGTGAAAATCAGTATATGAATTTATATTTCACATAG
>JAHIFK010000118.1 GCA_018900975.1 Methanobacteriota archaeon | reverse complement strand
TGCTGAGACTACTTCTGTGATCACAGAATTCTTTAACCAGGATAGTGACATGAGTGACATAAGATACAATTAATATTATGATATTATTACCTTATATCATTTCCTTACAATATATTTATATGTTTCAATCACCATACATTTCAAAGTGGTTGAAAATACAGGTCTTATGGAAGAGTCGATGTATTTAAATTTTAAGAATAAAGACCTTAAAGGATATCTTGATGCACGGAACTTTGCTAAAGTATTAACCAAAGAGATCATTAACAATATTGAAATTGGTATGAGTGAAAAGGATATAGAGGATGTCGCTTTCAAGGTTTTCCGCGACAATGACGTGAAGAAGCACTGGCACATGCCTGTCATTGGTGTAGGTGAAGGAAGCGCCAAATTGAGTAGCCTGTATGCTTTAACCTCAGGCTTTCTGACCAGACATAAGCGCATTCTGAAAGAGGATGATTTCATCTTAATAGATATAGCTCCGATTTATATGACCTATCCAGGAGATTACACCACCAATCACGTCTTTGGCAGTAATCCTGAACTTGAGGCGCTTGTTACGTATGCGCGTGATATTTCACGCAAGATCGCTGAGCATGCAAATAACACGATGATGGTTGCAGATCTATTCCGCTACGCTCAGGAGCTTATTCGTGAAACCTCTAATTACAGGCTCCTTTTTCCTCCACTTATATCCCTAGGACATCGCCTTTTCAGGATACACCCTCTCGAAAATTATCCGGAAACAGGGCTTTCATACTTGATCTTAAAAAAATTTCCGTTCATTAACCCAAGCAACCTCACCCTGATGAATGGAGTATGGATCGTTGAGCCATATCTGATGCACAAGAATAGAGCTGCGAAGTTCGAGGAGCTTGTATTTGTTGGGGGAAAATCGGTGATACTGGATAGTTTGTGAATATCATGCAGGAAGAAAGTTATCTCTAATGAATATAATAAAGTATTTGATTCAACAATTACAATATTCCACAGGAGATGTTTTTCATGACAACAAGAGAAGAGTTAGAGAAGTTGGCAATAGCCTGTGAAGAGTGTGCAAGTAAATATCCTGCTTCATTTGATAAACACCTTGAAAAATGTCCTGTGTGCAATAAGTACAAAATCGAGGCTGAGAAGATCAATTATATGATGGAAGCTGTGCAGATGCTTGCATAAAGGGAAATAAGAAACCGCGGGCAAAATAAGGGAATTAAATATTGGATCATATGAATAGCGATAAAAAAGAGCCGGTCAAAGAGATGATAGGATTCCTGGATGAAATAGCAAAGATCCAGACAGCCATAGCTGATTTCGAGTGTGGGCAAAATTTGAATATTGCAATAATATCTGAACCCTTTGCGGGAAAGACGACCATCCTTGATGTGATCGAAAAGATGAATTCGGAAAAGGTAACAAGGCTGTCGTTTTCATCGATAGTTAAAAGCAAAGAAGACATCAAGATCCCTGAGAATTCAAAAAGAGTCGTGATCATCGACGATTGTAATTTTCTTTATGAACGCAAGATCGGCGGTTTTGAAAACCTGGAGTATTTCTTAAGATCAGTAGTAACTTCCAGCAACATCTTCATTACTACCTGGAATCTTTATTCATGGAATTATCTGGACGAAGTTTTCAATATAGGAGATATTTTTCCAGTACAGATAAAGCTGCCTAAATTCACAAAAGATCAGGTCAAAGAAAGCATATTATCAAAGTATGAAGCTAATGAGATAAAATTCGAAGAGGATGTTGAATTTGAAAAAGAGAAAGTTTTTGAACCAAGAAAATTCACAATTTCTATAAAGCCTCTGGAAAAGAACATTAATATACCTTATTATAAACTAAATTATAGTCTCCTTAAAGTCAGATTATTAAAAAAAGAAGAAAGAGTTGGCATTGAGGAACTAATTTTTGAAAAAATACAACATATTTCAAATGGAAATCCGGGAGTGGCGAAGATCATATGGAACAAAAGCCTCGAATATCCGATCATCAAACCAAGTAAAATAAATGATGTATCTTTTAATATCGATCTTGATTATAAAGAGTCATTTGTTTTATTTCTTATTCTATCCATGAAATCCATCAATAGTGATGAACTTTCAGAGATCCTGGGGCCTGATTTTCAGGTCGACAAGATAATTTTCCGTTTGTCTAATCAGGGTTTGATAGCAGTCGATGATGTTTCATGCAATATAAAACCAGAAGCATTAAAAAGCATCGCAGATTTCCTGAAGAAATTAAGGCTGGTGTGGTAGATGGCTGAAAATATCCCTGTTGAATTGCCAATCGTTGATATTTGGACTATAATCAACTCAATATTAGTGATATTAATCGCTTACCTGTTTATCCGGGCTATAACTTTTATTCTCGTTGTGATATCGGAACGTGCTGGTCAGTACAGGATAACAGTGAAAATGGTAATTCCCTTATTGAAATTTTCAATATACGGTATTGCAATTTATATTGTATTAAAAGATATTCTCCACCTTGGAAGTGAGCAGCTCATACTTTTCGGGGGTCTCCTGGGTGCAGGTATTGGTTTTGGTTTAAAGGACCTCTTTGCTGATATAATAGGTGGGATAATAATCACGCTTGAAAAACCATATCAGGTGGGGGATAAGGTAAAGATAGGGGATTATTATGGCGAAGTCAGTGATATTGGATTACGTGCAACCAAACTCGTCACACCTGATGACAATCTTGTTTCTGCGCCGAATTATCTGTTTTTCACTCAGGCAGTAGCAAGCGCAAACGCCGGCGCGCCAGAGATGATGGTGGTCATAGACCTGTTCATAGATTCGGATTCAGACTCAGTTCGGGCAATAAAAATATTGAAAGAATCAGTAGCGACCTCAAAATATGTTTATATTTCAAAGAAACGTCCTTATACTGTTCTTATGAAGGATTTTCCTTTCTATCGGCGCCTGCGGGCTAAAGCTTATGTGAATGACTTAAGGTATGAGTTCGAATTCGAATCCGAAGTAACAAGAAGGACATG
The DNA here is from genome assembly GCA_018900975.1 of Methanobacteriota archaeon. Taxonomy (GTDB): domain Archaea; phylum Halobacteriota; class Methanosarcinia; order Methanosarcinales; family Methanoperedenaceae; genus Methanoperedens. The sequence goes on along the minus strand of JAHIFK010000118.1, from coordinate 5,718 downwards.
GATCGAATTTTCAAAACATGGTATCAAAGCTCCGAAGGTGAACGTTATGGAAGCTGGAACTTTGAGTAAAGCAGGATAAAATGCCTGTTAAGAAAAGGTCTACCAAAACCGGTCTTCCTCCAGGTGTATTGATCCATATCGGAGAGAAAAAGGTAGAATTAGTAAAGATCAATATCCTTGAATATGACGAAAATCAATTTGAGGAAAAAGAGGTCAAGACAATAGAGGAATGTTTTCCCTTCAAAGATAAGCCAACTATCACATGGATAAATATAGATGGTCTCCACAAGGTTGATATAATAGAGAAGATCGGAAAAAACTTTGATTTCCACCCCCTTCTTCTTGAAGACATCCTGAATACCGAGCAGCGCCCTAAGATAGAGGATTTTGAGACCCACATATACATGGTCTTGAAAATGCTCTATTATGATAATATAACAAATGAAATAAACTCAGAGCAGGTCAGTATAATTTTCGGACAAAATTTTGTCATTTCTTTCCAGGAAAAAGAAGGTGATGTTTTCAATCCTATAAGGGAAAGGATCAGAATAGGTAAAGGTCGGATCAGGAAGATGGAGGCGGATTATCTTGCCTATAGTTTAATAGATGCCATTGTTGACAACTATTTTTTGATCCTTGAAAAACTCGGAGAAAGCATCGAAGATGTTGAAGAAACGATGATAGCCAAACCCACACCCGAAACATTACATGCAATTCATAGATTAAAACGAAAGATGATATCTTTACGTAAGTCAGTATGGCCTTTAAGAGAGGCTGTCAGTGCCCTTGAAAGATCAGATTCTTCATTGATCCAGGAACCCACACGGATATATCTAAAAGATGTTTATGACCACACAATTCAGGTAATTGATACAGTAGAAACATTCAGGGATGTGCTTTCAGGAATGCTTGATGTTTACCTTTCAAGTATCAGTAATAAAATGAATGAGATCATGAAGGTACTGACGATAATTGCAACCATATTTATTCCCCTGACTTTCATCGCAGGTGTTTATGGGATGAATTTTGAGAATATGCCTGAACTCAAATGGGACTGGGGATATCGGGTTGTGTGGTTTGTTATGCTGATAATGGGTATTTCAATGCTTGCATACTTTAGAAAAAAGAAATGGCTATGAATCCATCAATTCCAGTTATTTTGAGCCGGACTGGGGATGTTTGTCAAGATAGCTTTTTATCCTCTCGCTCATGACCTCGTCATGAAAAACAAGTTCCATATGCGGATATGCTATCTCCACTTTATCTTTGTTCTCAGGTTTGTTGAACTCAGCAAGCAGCCTTCTGTATATCTCGCTCCTTAGGGCAGGCACCTGCCTGGGATAGCACATTATCCTGACTCTTATCGTGACGCTTGATGCAGCGAACTCCACTCTCAGGACAGGTTCTTCAAGAGCGAACTCCACCTGCACGCTCTCCGGGGTCATTTGCCTTATCATTTGCGCCGCCTTTCTCATTTCTTCTCCAGCTACATCCTTCGCTACGTTGAAAATTATTTTTTCAGCAAGATCAAGTTCGCTCTCGTATGTGATATCAATGGGTACTGAGAGCCATATATGGGGGACGTCATAAGTGTAATTGGTGATGGGTTCAAGGAACACGGTGCTGTTGGGTATGATCACATTTTTGCCTGTTACCGCATCGTTCGGGGCCACCTCTTTCAATACTGTGAACAACATGGTGATATCCTCGACATCTCCAAGAATATCCTTTCCCTTGATATAGATCCTGTCGCCTATCTTGTAGGGGCGCTTTATTATTATAAGGAACCACGCTGCAAAGCTTAATATCACCTGCTGAAGCGCGAATGCAACGCCAGCCCCTATAAGGCTTAGAGAGATGCCCAGTGAGGAAAAATTCCCGAATACACCAGTAATAAAATAGAACGACAAGAGCAGCTATAAGACCGAGATACCACAGGATTTCCTTTATCGATCCATGTTCGTCTTTTTCAGTTATTCGCTTCACCTCCTTATCTTTCTATCTTCACAGGCGGGAAACCGACAATTTCAAAGGTTGCAGATGCTATCTTAATATCTTTCTCAGGCAACAACTCTTCAAGTATCCTTTCGCTCATTGCATGCCTGACAAGCCGCCTTTTGCGAGGGTCAACAACGTATCTCAGGCGAAGGTCTATCCAGTTATCTGTTATCTTGATGAAGATATTTTCATTGACATCTGCCTGGGATATCAGGTATTTATCTCCCAGGCTGACAAGTTCGATCTTTGCTTTTTCCTCGAAGGGCTCTGATATCTCATGGGCTATCTTTTTGAGCATATCCCGGGCTTTCTTATAATTGCTCTCATATGTGAGCATAATAGTGATCTCATCCCAGATGAACGAGAAGTCCTTGGTATAATTCTTTACAGTTTTATTCAAAATAAAAGAGTTTGGTATCTGAAAGATCCTTCCTGAATACTGGTCACCATCCACCCATTCCCTGATCTCCATAAGGGTCGTATAAAAGATCTTAATGTCAATGACATCACCCAGGTCATTATCGACCTGTATCCTGTCCCCTGCCCTGAATGGGCTCGTAAAAAAAATAATAAGACCGCCTGCCACGTTCCTGAGCAGGTCCTGAAGGGCTATCGCTATCCCGGCGCTTAAAAGACCGAATGCCACAACAAGTGTGGTTGTCTCCTGGAACCACACGCCGATGATGGCGCCGAAGGTCAGGATAGAAACAACCGTTGACACCGCTTTTCTGATGGAATATCTTTCTCTTGTCTCCTGTATCTCTCGCTTAATGATGTTCTCAATAAATATGTTCAGGATATAACCTATCAGCAGGATTACGACAGAATATATTGCTTTTATCAGCGTGGGATTTGACTGGAAAAAATAATTGACGTAAATGATAGATCCAGTCAACAATATCAAAAAAAAGATCTTTAATCCCCTGATAAAGTCCATCAAACAATATTGTTGTCCTGATAATATAGACTTTTCTGTATTAACTTTTTTATAATAAAAATTTGAACTCATGCAGGGTTTTTATCCTGTATCAACCTTATTTCCGTGAATCCAACGATGTCTATTGCGGCTGATGCAATATTGATATCTTATATTTTTCTCCTTTCTACTGGACCTGATAAAGTCCATAAAAGCATCATTAGATGTGCAATCAATAGTATTATCTACCCGGAACTAATATTATCAACTGGGAGAATAAGATGATTATATTCCGGAATATTGAGATTGCCCTTGTTGATATGAATTCAGGTTTGAAAATAGGAGAAGATCATTCATGAAATACCTTTTCGGGGATACAACGGATTTCCCCCTTCAAAGAGACTTTCTTAAGCTGCTGGACAATTTCACCGATACCAGCGTTAAGGCGATAACGCTTGAAAATACAGTGTTAGAACTCAAAGAAACAATAATTGACAGGCGGCGACTGAAGAACTCTGCAGTGGATGAGATGGATACTTTTCTCCTGACAGTCGAGAACGCCATTTCAGATGCTGTCGGAACAAGCAAAGAACAGGAAATCATTATTCAATATGCTGACAAAAGTAAAGAGTTTCTTAATAAATTCATAGAAGATGGCAAGAACAAAATATCAGATGAAATACTTCAGGAAATCGCTCAATTAGAAAAAAAAATCGAGGAAGCTAATGAGGGGGATCGGAAAACGCTGGAATCTTTTTTTATTCAGGATCCTGTCCATATAATTAATAAGAAATATGCTATTAAAGCTACTTTAGAAGGTTACTCTGCAAAAGTTCAGGTTATTTGCGAAGGCAATATCACCTGTGTATTTGAAATCGTTTCTTCAGAAATCCCTTTCTGGGACGGCCATCTCAAGGCCTTTGATTTTGTAAGGGGTGTGGAAATACCTGCCAGGATGAAAAAACCTTTTTTAAAAAAGGAAGAAGTGCCGGATATTGTCAGAATAGATGATTATTTTCTCACTGACCTTTTCCTTTCAGGAAAAGAACTTGAAGTGGTCTTCAAGAAAAAACTTGATACAGCAGCGGAAAGGTTCAGATTGAAACTGAATTTCACTGACGAATTCGAAGTTGAGGTATTCCATGCTGAAGAAAACAAGGTCGAAAAGAATATTCTGGCAGTTCCGGAATTGAAACCCGCATTCAACATTATGGGGCTGCGTGAACTGGGAGAAAAAATACAGGAGCGAACGGACACGCTATATCCAGGAAAAAAGAGATTAAATTATATCCATCTGGATGTTAAAGATGTAATAGAAGAGAACATCGTCTTTGAACTGATGCAGAAAGTCGCTGAACTCTTTGCTCCGATCATTGCTGATATAAAAGAACACAGCCCCTTCGGGGAAGAACTCTCTCTAAAAGCGGAAGATGAAACCGGAAATAGAAGCGAGATATATCTTAAAAAGTCACAGGTCATTGATAAGCTCGATGCGATAATTGATAAAGGTAATAAGTTATTGGAAATATTAAGGATGGGATAATTAGATAATAAATTCAGGGAGGAGTCAGATGTTTGAAAAGGTATTAATTCCAACCGATTTTTCTGAGTATGCTCAGAAAACACTGGAATGCATCGGTGATATTCCAGGTGTAAAAGAAGTTGTGATTCTGCATGTGGTCGATACAGCTCATCTTTTAAAAAAGGGACTGGGGCAAGACCTCTATATTCAGGATGCCAGGATCCACCTCGATGAGATGAAGAATCAACTCGAAAATATCGGGCTGAAAGTCAAAGTGAAGATAGAAGTGATAACAGGGATAGATGTTTCCCACGCGATCCTGGAAAATCTGAATAAAGAAAAGATAACTCTTGTCGTAATGGGTGCTCATGGAAAAAGTCTTATCGAAGGCATCCTTCTTGGAAGTGTTGCCACTGATGTGCTGCGCTATGGAAATTCACATGTTTTGATCATGCGTCATAAATTCGGACAGAGGCATGGAGATAAAGAATATGAAAAATCGTCCCCTGATATTTTTTCAAAAGTGCTTTTACCTGTTGATTTTTCCGGGCCTGCAATGGAAGCAATATCGCGGGTCAGGGATTTGAAAGGGACAAAAGATGTCGTGTTTGTGCATGTTGTTGATAAAGGAGAAACACAAGTTGAGATAGATACCTGTATTAAAGAGGCAAAAAAGAGGCTTGAAGATATCGCAAAAGACTTCAGGGGCGAAGGTATAAAGGTCAAAATACATGTTCTCACCGGAAGTCCCTCAGAAAGCATCATTTCATTGGCAGAAGAGGAAAATGTATCACTTATAATAATAAGTACTCTCGGAAAAGGTATGTTCAGGGAACTTCTTCTCGGAGGTACAGCTCGTGATGTGGTCAGGCGGACGAACAGGTCGGTTCTTGCGGTAAGAGCCAGGAAAGGATAGATATTTGAAAATAATTATAGTCGAATGAACAACAGGCAGTTAGCAATAAAGAATTTAAATGATTAATCTCAACTATGATTGATACAAAATGCCTGTTGTCATAAAAAGACTTCTTCTGGATGTCCTTAAACCCCGTGAATCATCCATCATTGAACTGTCCAAAGTCATTTGTTCAATAAATGGAATAGATGAGGTGGAAATAATAGTAAGCGAAGTTGATTCTAAGACAGAAACTCTTAAGGTGACGATAAAGGGATCGCAAATAGACTATGGTGAGGTCATGAAAGTGATAGATAAACACGGTGTCTCAATAAAGGGCGTGGATGAGATCAGTGCGATCAAAGATGATTCTATTTAGTTATTGCA
>JAHIFK010000117.1 GCA_018900975.1 Methanobacteriota archaeon | reverse complement strand
TGAGATCACTGCTCATTAAAATATAGAAGTATATTATTTAATTATTTTTAAATATTTAAACTATTTTCATAAGCGAATGAGATAAAAATTATAAATGCTCTGATTACCCTATCCTAACATTCTAAAAAATGGTAATAATACGTTTTGATTCTCTCCCTGTAAGTAAAAAGCTTTAACGGTCTGGATCAGTAGATTTTTTATTTCTTCATGGCAATACGCGATATATCTCCGCGACGCCCCTGTACACCTTTTCGAAATAAGAAGTGTTCTCGAATTTTTGCAAGCCTTTCTGCTTGTATTTCCCAAGTTCCTTATCCCCGATATAAATATATGACACATTGTATTTCCGCAGCAGCGCCATAGCTTCGTTATTATCCTCTGTCTCATAAATGGTATCGACATCCCTGATGCGAGCCGATATCTCGTCCCAGCTATTCCTCAGCATATATTCATGCCCCACCCAACCCACGACAGTCGGTATCCCTGTGTAAGCCGAAATCCGAGAGTCATCCTTGTAACTCACACCAGGAGCCTCAAGTATTACCTGGGTCGTACTAATGTTCCTCCCTGCCCAGACAATGGCGTCGTAATCGCCGTAATCAGCTGTTTTAATAAAAGCTATTCCGTCAAGACTGGCACTTCCTCTCAATTCTCCAGTCTTTGCAAATGTGCCTGTAAATAGATAAAGAGAATTTAGCACGATAAGGATAGATAAAATAACAAGCACAGCCTTTTTCATCCTGTATTTTTTGTCAATGATATCATAAAAAGCATAAGCTGACGCTATGCTAAAGAGAAGCCAAACCTGGTTATAATATTTAAATACCGTGTTAAACCTCTCAATACTACCAGAAAAAAGGTCATCAAAATAGAACAATTCACAGAAAACAAGAAGCGAAAGACCAAGAGCTATCATAACGGAGATAAATAGCCGGTTTGTATCATTGTTCCTGTAAAAAAAGTAAAAGCTGATGCAGGTCAAAAAAGCCAGGGGAACGAACACAGAAAGGGTTTGAAAATCGGGAACAAAGTAAAATGCCACAGCCACTGCAAAAAGAGCTGTAAGTATCCATTTTTTATACCTGAATTCAGGGATATGAAGTAACAGGAAAGAAACTATCAGGAATAAGAACAGGTTAAATATTACAAGAAAATTTAGAAGCGCCGTCCTTGTAATGACGGGTTTTATTCCCTGTATGCTTGATGAGTGAAAATCAAAAAAGAAAAAGATGAACAACAAGAGTCCAAGTATGGGAACTGAAATAACAATGGCCGATCGTTTTAATAAATCCCTGAAAAACTCTCTAGATTTGTTTCCATAAATCTTCCAGGGCTTGATCAGCATCGCCATGATAAAAAGAGCGGAATACGTGGCATAATCCCATGAATTGAACACGAAAAGCGAGCCAAGAGCAAAGCTCAGCAAGACCAGATTTGTCTTTGATACCTTTTTTGAGAGATAAACATTCAGAATAAATGTTATAGCCATCAGCACAAAGGGAATAGCTATGACATGAGCATGCAGGTCGCCGAATATGAAGCTGAAATATGGGAATTCGTTAGCAGTATTTGGGATAATTCGTGTCGCTCCCCAGTAATTCATAATATTTGGCACATCCCCCCAGGGAGTTGTGGTTATGTTTAGCGCATGGGCGGATATTACTCCCGCAGGGTACAGGTTGCCAGCAAATACAAGTAGGAATACTGTTGCAATCCCTCCTTTTTTGTCACGGGTAAGATTATAGCCCAGCCCGAAGGCAGCAACTGCCGCAAGCGCTGGCAAAAGGGACATTCCAAGATTATATGCTACATTTGATGGGATCCCGATAAGTTTCGTGAGAGTGGCGATCGTAAATGAGCCGAAATAATAATACATGTCGATTTTGTAACCCGAAAGCCATGAATCATGCGGGGGAAGACTTGTGCTTCCCAGGATAGAATTGAGGATCATGAAGTCAAATACTTTCTCTCCACCGTGTATCTCTGGATTGTATGCTCTGATCATCAGGAATAGAAGGAACACGGCGCCGAAAATCAATTCGTTCCTTAACAGTAACTTCCTATCAATCGTGGGTTTTGTCTTTGCATAGAAAACGGCAGAAAAAACGCATACCAGAAGTATTGAAAGCATTATCTCGTTCCTGCTGTAACCCAGGGCATAGGACAGAACCCATGATACATACGCAAGAAGGAGTACACCGAGTATCTTCGATGTTGAGTAGCCGCGGTCTGGAAGGTTTCGGCAGATATTGACCGTGAGGGGTATAGTTATTATTCCGAGAAATACTATCAGCAAGTACCACTGGACTGCATACAATAACTCAGACAGCAATCCAAACCCCATAACCACACCCCATGTCTATTTTTCTTGTTTTTGCCATAAGAACTCATACCACAACCTGAATATCTGCGACCCCATCCCGAAGACATCCTTAATTAAATTCACCTTTGTTGTGCCACCATGTTTCCATTCTACAGGGAATTCCTTGACTTTGAATCCTGCGCGCTGTGCTCGTACAAATAATTCCGTGTCCCAGAACCAGTGCGTATCTTTTACAGTATCCATTATCTTAAAAAGCGAGTCGCGCCTGAAGGCTTTGAATCCGCACTGGTGGTCATAGAGTTTTGAACCAAGCATCAAACGGGTGAGATAATTAAATCCTTTGCTCGCAAAACCCCTCTTGAATGGTCTCTTGACATTGCTCTGTGGAAGCATGCGCGAGCCTGTAGCAAAATCATACCCGTCCCGTATAGACTGTACAAGTTCTCTCAAGTGCTTCATGTCCGTAGCAAGGTCTACATCTATGTAACCGAGGATTTCCCCTTTGGAAGCCTTGAAAGCGCGGTTCAGGGCGCGTCCACGTCCCTGCCTTTTGTCTGAATGAATGTGCACTACATAGTTGTGTTTTTTTGTGAGGGCTTCGGATATCCTATCGGTCCCGTCCATGCTTCCGTCCTCTGCGATAATTATCTCAAAAGATGATGTGATATCGCGAAGTGCCGCAGCTGTTCGTTCTACTGTGCTTTCAATTCTTGCAGCTTCATTGTAAGCCGGAAGAACGATTGAAACTTCGACTATTGTATTGCCTCCTTCGTATGCCTGATTTTTTATGTGCAGCTTATACTATATTTTAAGTTTATTATATGTTTCTTATCTTTCATTCAAAATCCCCTGGATATTATGGTCTGGTTGAGTGCGGTGGTTTATTCAACTATTGCATGTTTTATTTATCTGAACTATAATTTATCTGAACAGTAAAGAATATATAGTAATAATGATATTTATTTAAATACAAGGGTTTTTGGCGAATCATAAATCCAAAAACGATAGCTATAGCTTCTGTTGATTCATCAAAAGTTCATCAGGTCGAAGGAAAATGAGCATAGCACAAGAACGTCTGTATAAACTCGTTATTTTTTCCATGGAGGATTAATTTATGGATTCCAAAGATCATGCCGACAAAACAGAAATTTTAATTGTAGAAGACAGTCCCATGCAGGCTGCGGTGCTAAAATCCCTCCTTGAGAAGCAGGAGTTTCATGTTTTAGTTGCATACAATGGCAAAGAAGCCCTTGCCATGCTTGAAAATCATAATCCAGTGATCGTCATCAGCGATATTGTTATGCCCGAGATGGATGGCTATCAACTCTGCCGGCTCATCAAGGACAATGAAAAGATGAAAGATATCCCGGTCATTCTTTTGACTGCACTTTCAGACCCGAAAGATGTTCTTAAGGGCCTGGAGTGCGGAGCAGACAATTTCATTACAAAGCCATACAATGAAAAATATCTTATCTCAAGAATACATTACCTGCGCTCTAACAAATTGATACCTGTGAGTGAAAAAGCACAAATGGGCATGAACATATTCTTTAAGGGTAAGGAATATCTTATTACATCGGATCGCCAGCAAATCCTCAATCTTCTCTTTTCCACATATGAAACTGCTGTCGAGAAAAACTTTGAACTGCAAAAAGCACAGGGGGAATTAAGAGCGGCGAATGAACGACTTGAAGAAAAGGTGGAAGAGAGAACAGCAGCCCTTAAGTCTGAAATCGAGCAGCGAAAGCATGCACAGGAGCAGATAAATAACTCATTGAAAGAAAAAGAAGCTCTCTTGCGTGAGATCCATCACAGGGTCAAGAACAACATGCAGATAATCTCAAGTCTCCTGAGACTTGAATCTTCTTCTCTCAAGGATCAAAAATCCATTGATATGTACAAGGACATCCAGAACAGGATAATTACCATGTCCCTTATCCACGAGAAGCTTTATAATTCCGGAGATCTGGCAAGGATCAATTTCAAAGAATATATCAGGGACCTTGTGACAGGTCTTTTTGAAACCTATGGTTTCATTACAGGGAAAGTTGCCTTAAATATCAATGCGGAAAATGTTTCACTCGGGATAAATTCTGCCATACCCTGCGGATTAATAATCAATGAAATTGTAAGCAATTCGTTAAAGTATGCATTTCCCGGGGAAAAAACAGGGGAAATAAAAATAAATCTTCATTCGATAGAAGGAAATCATATTGAATTACTGGTGAGCGATAACGGCATTGGTCTTCCAAAAGACATGGATATTGATAAAACTGAATCGTGGGGTTTGCGCCTTATTTCAATACTGACTGAAAAACAGCTTCAAGGGGAACTTGCTTTGAATAGAATTAATGGGACCGAATTTAAGATAAAATTCAAGGATCTTGGATAATTTTTGACATGCTTCAAGCTGAATTGACTCTCAAAACAGGTAAGAAAATAAAATAAGAAGTCTCCAGAGCGATTGGGGTATTGAGACCAGCGAAGAAGAAATAGATTTCGTTGTTTACGGAGCCAGAAGATAAGTATTTCGATTTTATTTTTTCAGGCAGCCTCAATTACGATTTTCTTTTCCTTTACTGCAACCTTTACTTCAGAGCCTTCTTTTAACCCGATTACGTTTGCGATCTCCTTTGGTATCCTGACCGCAAGGCTTCCGCCAATCTTAAAGGTCTTTCTTGTGAATAGATTGTAGAGGGCTTCATATCCTTTTTCATCTATCCACTCGTCTTCGCATTTCGGGCAGATTTCGACCTTTGCTAAAATACCTTTCTGGAGCTCTCTTTTTTCTTTCTTCACGGCGGTGATTAAATTAGGGACAAGAAGACTGGGACGACAAATCTCATAAATCCTTTAATTGATCTTTGAGTTTATCCAAAGATTCTTTTGCCCAACTAATTCCTAAGTCACGAGCATCCTTAGATTCCTCTAATTTTTGCTTCTCGATAGATTTCGGAAAATATTCTTGTTTGAATTCTCTCAATGAGCAGAATACTTTTTTCTCTTTACTTTTCACCATCTTCAATTTCCTCCTTATAATGATTTGCAAAAAATTGTGGATTAAGTTCTGGTTTAAAATAATGTTTTCTTTTAATCCATATAAAACCATCGCCTTTTGAAATTACAGCAACATCAATTGGTCCACCGACAGTCTCAGTTTCCATTGAAACTTTCCGTTTGAAAGAGGTTAAATTTACAAGTGCTTCCGCCATAGCTGCAAGCTCATCTTTTGGAAGCATTGAAACTACACTTGTAACTGGATCACTATATTTTTTCATATTATTAACAACCATCTCTGTATATTCAGAAAATATTTGAGTTAAATAACTGTCTTCGAGACTCCTATAGGATGGATCAACCCCTTGCATAAACGTATCCACCATTTCTCTCTGAGCAAAGGGAATAATTGATGCAGCGGTTTCGAAACCAATATTAACAGATAAAAATTCTTTATATTTTAGCTTATTTATAAGAATACCCTCGATAACATATACTTTAAGAGATGGAAAAGTATCTTTCTCTCCGAATCCAGCGATTACCACTCCAGAAACACCATCAGGAATTATATGAAATTTTGAGAATAAATATCCTGAAATTTCTTTTAATTGACTTAAATTGCGTTTAGAAATAGGTAATTTTTCAAATACATCATTTATTGCATCACTAATAACCTCTCCATATTTGTCTAATATCTCCTTAAAATGACTACTCGGAATTGATGGAATCGTCTCCGCATTTTTCCAGTTTTCATGATGATTTTTTATGATAGCAGATGTTATTTGCTTTACTTCATATTCAGTAATCTCATTCTTCTCAGAAATAATGGATTCTACCTTTTTATCAATCTGTTCTTCAATAAAATTATCAGCATATTCTTTCAATGTATCGAACTTTTTTTTGCCCAACTCAGTTCTATACATTTTTATTATTGTTTCCCAAGGAACATCCATTAAATCTGCATTTCCAAAAACCATTATCCCAACAGGGCGATATTTAGATAGAGAAAAAAGCTTATTTGCAGAGGTCTTAATCTTTTCTCCCATTTCTTGAGTCATTGTAACAGCACTATCCGAAGCTAGAGCTATTGCCTGTTTGTTCATAATCACTATTTCTGCAGTCATTTTACCATCATCGAATATGATAATATTTTTGAATTAAATTTCTTTGATATAACCTGACCGTTAATCAAATTATTCATAGTCTTCTTCTCTTACCCGATTAAATATAATTCTTTGTATTGGAGAAGTACTCAAAAAGCACATATACCATAACTCCCTTAAGCCCCCACGATACTTATGCCAAACCGAATAGCAGTCATAGAAACACCAAAAGGAACGATAAAATTCGAACTTAAAGAATCAGAAGCCCCCATAACCACAAAGAACTTCATAGACCTGGCGCAGAAGGGGGTCTACAATGGGCTTACTTTCCACAGGGTCATACGTGGTTTTATGATACAGGGCGGGGACCCAAAAGGAGATGGAACAGGCGGTCCCGGATATAAGATACGAGATGAATTTAGCCCAAAGTTGAAACACACTAAAGGGGCGGTGTCTATGGCTAATGCAGGGCCCAACTCCGGAGGGAGCCAGTTCTTCATAACAGAAGATCCCCAACCCCACCTTGATGGGAAGCATTCCGTGTTCGGACATGTCATTGAAGGCCAGGATGTTGTGGAGAAGATCAAACAGGGCGATAAGATGTTGAAAGTCACTATACAGTAGCTTTAATATTTCTGGTTATACAGGGGATAAGCGAACTGCCATGTAGCAGGGTCCTTATCCCCTGCATCATCGAAATAACCGTACACTGTAACATCAGCAACGGTTTTTCCCATTTTATCCTGCAGAACCTCTTTTATCGTCTGGGGATTCATCTGGTTGTTGGTCTGGGGCTCAAAAAAATACCATGATGTATAGCTAAAATGCGTAGCCTTGAACGCCACAAGCGCGTGCCCTGTATCATCTGAGAACCTTATGGCGCCGAAGTACGCTTTGAATCCTGCTTTTTTCGAGGCATTGATCATATCAACTGTGTACTGGCCGCACACGTATTCGTCTGGCGTGTACGCCCTGATGAGAAGGTTATATGACATGAACCAGTCCACATATTCACGGTAATTTACCTCAACAGCCTCGGAAAAATTTTCCTCTGGCTGGACTTTTTCATATTGCTTCTGGATAGTAGGAGAGGGCTGTATAGTGGCAGAGGGCTGGACTGTGACAGTTGTAAGCGTTTCTGTCGGGGAAATAATCGGCCCATTGCCGGGTGGGACAGATACAGGGATTTGTGGCACTGTACCTTCAATCTGGTTTACAGGTTCAGCAGATATACATCCTGCTAATAGCGCGAATATGAACACTTCCAGTATGAAATATACCCTCATGTCTAGATCACCAGTTTTGTCAATCACTAATATATTAATTGGATAATATTTAAGTTTAACGATACAGATTTGAAACAGACCAATGCCTGCCTCAAAATATCATATCCAGTATAACATGCAGCGAGTTGGCTATTATTATCCCTGTAAGGAAAATGAGAACAATGTCAAGTGGAAGGATCATCATATTAGATGGAAGCGCCCTGAACAGTACGTAATATACGCCGAGAATGATAATACCGATATACAGAAGCCTCACAACTGCCCCGTACACGATATTATGTGAACTTTTCCCGTGTTTGAAGAGCAGTTTGTAAGGAAGCCATAAAGTCCTTAAAGCCCCCCATCTCTTGATCGCCTTGCTTTCAATATCAAGGTCCGGAGTTATGAATTCAGTTCCTACAAAAAATCCCGCCCCCAGTACGAATAACTGAGCAGGTTCAAATAATATCAGACTCCTGAAATAAAACAAAGCGGCGATAATTACAAATACCGCGTAATTAAACCGCCTGTGGGTATTATATCCGGGCATTATTCATTCAGCAGTTTCGCCATGTCTTTAGCGAAATAAGTAAGGATCATGTCCGCGCCTGCGCGTTTGATGGATAAAAGCGATTCGTACATAACTCTCTTCTCATCAAGCCATCCGTTCTGCGCTGCGGCTTTTATCATGGCATACTCTCCGCTTACCTGATACGCAGCCGTAGGCATCTTGAACTGCTTTTTCACGCGATAGATGATATCAAGGTATGGCATAGCGGGTTTCACCATAATGATGTCAGCCCCTTCATCGATATCCAGTTCAACCTCGCGCATCGCCTCATCCGAGTTTCCCGGGTCCATCTGGTATGAAGCCCTGTCCCCGAATGAGAAACCGGATTTAGCAGCCTCCCTGAAAGGACCGTAGAATCCGGAAGAATACTTTGCAGCATAGGACATTATAGGCGTATTCAAGAAACCGTTATCATCAAGCGCGCAGCGTATGGCATTGACCATGCCGTCCATCATACCCGAGGGCGCAACGATATCCGCCCCGGCGCGTGCATGGCTGACCGCGGTTTTTCCAAGTATGTCAAGCGTGGGGTCGTTAAGTATCTCATGAGTGTCATTATCCACCATACCGCAATGACCGTGAGACGTGTACTCACACAGGCAAAGGTCAGTAATGACTATGATTTCTTTTTCACAATCGCTCTTAATGGTGCGCACAGCTTCCTGGATGACATCTCTATCCCCGTAGGCGTGTGTGCCTGTTTCGTCCTTCTCATGCGGTATGCCGAAAAGGATCACTGCGGGGATGCCAAGGTCGGCTATGCAATCAGTTTCTTCTGCGACCATATCAGGAGGAATATTAAAGTATCCGGGCATTGAGCTTATCTCAACTGGTTCTTTGATATTTTCATCCACAAAGATAGGGCATATAAGGTCATTTACGTCCAGTTCGGTCTGACGGACAAGAGGACGGAACTTATCCCTGCGAAGCCGTCGCATGCGTGTGAGTGGGAACATATCTGTTTTTATTGCGTGGAAACTACTTAATGATTACCCAGCGCAAAGGATATTAATTATGAATGTTGTATGTAAACTGTGATAAAATGATGGCAAAGAAGTTACTGGTCTATTTCCTTATTCTGCTGCTGACAGCTTATCCGGCTTCAGCAGGCGAAGTTTCCCTCACCCGATGGGTTCTGAATGTAACGCTTAATGAGAATGGGCTCGTTGATGTGGTGATACAGGCTGAACTTTCGAATTCCGGCCCATCAAATCTTGACGGTTTTTCATTTGTTGTCCCTGTCAGTGTTACAATAGATAACGACCACAGCACAGGGGTAACTGTGGATAACGGGGAAATGAAGTTCAATGCGCCTGATGTAAAACAACAAACAGTTCCAGGCGGAACGAAAATTATCGTCAGTTTCGATAAACCAGTCGAACCTGGCAAAATGTGGACCGGACGCATAGGTTACATGACCGAAAAAATGGCGATAAAAGATAATTCCGCTTATACCCTTACAGTTCCGGTTGATGCACCGCAGGCTATCGTTTCAGGAAAAAATGTTGTGACATCTGTTTTACAGGATGCCGATATCAGAGCACAGGTCTTTCTCCCGAAATCATATGAGATAACATCGGTCCAGCCTGAACCATTCAGGAAACTGTTCCAGTACGGTCACATGGTACCCACATGGACGCCCGATAAACTGCACATAGGCGACACCATAATCGTTAAAGCAACATATTCAGATGTACTTGCTAAAATAGTTGAAAATGACGACCAGATAAGGACATTAAAGACAAGTATCGGGGAAGCAAAAGATATGGGCAAAACTGTTTCTGAAGCTGAAACCTATTTTGTGAACGCTAACGATAATAATAACAAAGCATTTGCCTCTTTCGGCGGGAAGGATTATACGGTAGCTTCAGAATATGCAGTATTGGCGAATGATGAAATCGTGAAGGCACAGAACAGCCTTACAGGAACTACAGAAGAAGGGGTGCCAAAAGCCACAGAGAAATCCCCGGGTTTTGAAGCGTACATCATTGGTTTCGTACTGATCATCACGGTTCTTATACAGAACAAAAGACGGATCTGATACTATTCCAGCATGTTGAAATTCAATATTCCGTTAGCTTTACAGGCTTTAAACCGTTATCCCACACATAAGCCCGTATCCCATCGGTGCCCGCAATGAGCCACACAAAAGCGTCGTTCTGCATGGTTTCCCTGTCCCACAACGAAGGAACAGCGGATGAAACAGGGTGGGTATGGTACACACCGACGATCTCCCTTCCGTTTTTTTCAGCTTCGTTCCACGCCCTGTAATGTTCATTAGGGTCAAGTTCAAAGCTTTTCACGGTTCGTTTTGAATTAGTTATAGGCAGGGCTTTTTCTACAAGCGCTGTGCCTCCATCCATTATGCCGATAAGAACGCCGCAGGCTTCATAAGGTTTATTTGCTTCCAGTTCAGATCGTATCGTATTCAGGTCACGATTGAATATCTTAATTTCGTCGATCATAAGAATGAATCTGTATTAACCCTACCTTAACTTAAAATATATCAAAGGGTTTAATAGTAATGTCATCCGCGTAAAAAGATAATCATGAAAGTAATAGCAATAATGAGACCTGCAGGCTATCTTGCAGAGTCTGTCAAACTTGCCAGGTCAATGGGATTCAAAGCGATAACGGCCCCTATGATAGATGTATTGGACAAAACTGATGCCAATTTTAAGGGATTCGTGGAGCGCATAATGGATGGAGCGGCTGATTATGTTATTTTCACAAGCGCCAACGGCGTAGAGTTCACCCTCCTTAAGCTGAATTCAACAGATGATTTCATCGATCAGCTCAATGAGACAAAGGTGGTCGCTGTAGGGCCTAAAACCCGTGATGCTCTCCAGAAAAACGGGATAAATGTGAGTCTTATGCCTGATTCCTACAGTTCAGAAGGACTGGTTGAACTGCTTACGGGAATTGAGGGCTTGGTAATCGAGATAGCCCGCAGCAGCCACGGAGCGCCTGAGCTTGTCAGTGGGCTTATCGAGAAAGGCGCAAAGGTGCATGAGACACAGGTGTATGAAATAATACGTCCCAGGGACGAAAGGCATGAAAAACTGATGAAAGAGGCGCTTGCCGGGAAAATCGACATTTTTGCTTTTACAAGTTCTATGATGGTAAGGAATTTCATGGCTATTGCAGAGGATATGGGAATAAAAGATGAGATCATAAGGATATTGAATGAAAAGATGATTGCTGCTATCGGAAAACCTACATCTGAAACACTTTCAGGATTCGGGGTGAATGTCAGTATAATGCCTGAACGCTACACTTTTGAGGAACTGCTGAAGGAATGCAAAGAGAAGGATTGCTGAGCGATTTTGAGATTAAAGGTTCAGAAGCAGCATATCCATATCAATCGTTGAGTCAGTTGATGTTCCCAGTTCAATCCACCATAGCCCTTGCATCCACCGCGACCGCTCCCTTTTCACCAACGATCAGCGGATTGATATCAAGCTCAACAATATTCTTCTTCTGCGCCATCTCGGACACAGAAACAAGCACCTGCGCCACAGCATCAATATCCGCAGGTTTCCTGCCCCTGATACCTTTCAATATCGGATACCCTTTAATTTCAGAGATCATATCAAGCGCCGAATTCTTATCGATAGGAGTAACCCTGAACGAGACATCCTTATAGACCTCTACAAATATCCCGCCGAGCCCGAACATCAGGGCATGACCAAACTGCGGGTCCTTCTTAAGTCCCACGATGACCTCATGACCTGACGGCGCCATCTGCTGCACGAGGACGCCTTCGATATTTGCGCCAGGGACTGCCTTCCTCACCCTTGATATCATATCTGAATATGCAGACTTCACATCTTCTTTCTTAACGTTCAATATTACGCCGCCAACATCAGATTTATGAGAAATGTCGGGTGAGGATATCTTCATTGCCACAGGAAAACCTATACTTGAAGCAATACTTGACGCCTCGTCTTCGCTTTCTGCAATGCTGCCCTGCGTAACCGTGATCCCATATTTTGAAAGTACTTTTTTTGCCTCAAACTCAGTCAGTATTTTCATTTGCATCTCCCTATTTTGTCCACTGGTTCAACCCCAAGTTTGACTTTATTGAGAAATTCCCGGTGTTTTATTAGACAGGACAGCGCTTTAACAGCCCGCTCAGGAACTGGATAATTCGGAATGCATCCGCTCTTTAGCAACTCAACTCCTTCCTCAGTTCCTGCCCCGCCCATCCAGCATGCGATGATAGGCTTATTGCTTTTTTCTTTAACACATATCTGTTTTCTCTCAACAACTGCCTCAGCAGGAGGCATTGCATTTGACATCATGGTATGAACATAAATAACAACAATTGCATCCACGTTCGGGTCATCATGCAGCGCCTTTATGGAATCATTATATATCTTGAAAGAAACAGTCCCCGCAGTATCTATCGGATTAGAACTCGATGCGAATTCAGGAATGACGCTCTTTATTTGCTCACGCGTTCTCTCTGACAGGTCAACAATATTCAGCCCCTGCCGCTCACATTCATCAGCCGCAACTATCGAAGCACCCCCTCCGTTGGATAGAATTGCCACATTATTTCCCGCTGGAAGAGGCTGGCACGAAAAAGCAAGCGCTGCATCGAAAAGATCTTCGATATCATCCACGCGCAGTATTCCAGCCTGACGGAAAGCAGCCGAGTAAACCTCATCAGAGCCCGCGATGGAACCGGTATGCGAAAAAACCGCTTTCGCGCCTCTCTTTGACCGTCCCGTCTTGATAGCCACGATAGGTTTTCTCACCCTTCGCACAGCATCTATGAACTCCCTCCCGCGCTTGATCCCTTCCACATACATCGCAATAACCCCGGTGGACTCGTCCCCGTTCAAGTACTCTATGAGATCAACATCATCAATGTCAGCCTTGTTGCCAGTACTAATGACCTTGCAAAGCCCTATTCCTGTATCGATCGTCCACTCAGCAAGGGCAAGACCAAGGGAGCCGCTCTGCGTAATAAAAGAGATCGAACCAGGACGTGGAAGCCTGCCTATGATACTTGCATTAAGACCAGCAGGTTCGTTCACTATGCCAAGCGTATTCGGTCCTATCATGCGCATCCCGTATTTTCTCACGGTCGATACAAGTTCTCTTTCAAGTTCATTATTTCCTGCCTCACTGAATCCAGCGCTCACCACAATAAGCCCCTTAACGCCTTTTTTCCCACATTCTTCCACCACTGACATTACAAATTTGGACGGCACAATGATCAAAGCCATCTCCACTTCACCCGGGATGTCAAGGACAGAGGAATATGAATCCAGCCCCTGTATACTTGTTTCACCGGGATTAACAGGATAGACCTTTCCTTTAAAATCGCCCAGGATGTTCTTCAGTATCCGGCCGCCCCATTTAATTTCATTATTGGACGCCCCGATAACTGCTATTGACGCAGGATAGAATATCGCATCTAACATCTAAATCCATTCCCTGTATTCAATAAAGCAGAATACTCTTATTCCGGTTTCTGTGATAACCATTTTTTTTCTCCCTTATTATAAGTTATAGTGTCTAATCAATAAATTAAGATTGCGGTAATTTTTTCTGGAAATGATAGTAATTTTTTCATAGAAAACCATGTATCAGGATGTTGGTAAATTATATAACATGATGAGCCGTATATGGGTCAGAAATGATAAAAAATTGTGCCATTCATGGAATTTTTAGAGGAACCGAATGTAACTGCGGTGAACCAGGGATCCTTATTCTGGACGACGAGCAGACAGAAAGGCTCGGTCGCTTTATTTCCGGAGCACTGCGCCATTTTCCGGACGACCTTGGACTGGCGATGAACCAGCACGGCTGGGTAGATGTAGATGTCCTGTGCGACACCATGAGAACGCGGTACAAATGGTCTAACAAAGACAAACTTTTTTCGATGATAGAGTCGGATGAAAAAGGCAGATACGAGATCCAGGGCAGGAAGATCCGCGCAAGGTATGGTCATTCTGTGGATGTCGACCTTGATTATCCAGAAACCGAACTTCCTGAACTCTATTATGGGGCAAGCCGCGAAGAAGTCGACATATTACTTGAAAAGGGTATCAGACCCATAAAACAAAGATATGTTCACCTCAGCACATCTGTGGAGAAAGCACTTGAAGTCGCCAATATCCATACCGATGATCCTGTATTGATCAAGATAAATGCGGCAGAAGGCCAAAAAGATGGAGTGAACCTGCTTACTGCGAACGAGAACATAGTGCTTTCAGATGAGATACCCCCGCAATACCTGAGCTTAGTGCAGGATGAGCTTCAATAAAATATAAGTCGAAAAACATCATATCAGGTATGATGCAAAATCATATCATCTCAATGAGAGATTTTTCAAGGGATGAGATCGATGTTATTCTCAACAGGGTAAAGGAATTCGAGCCTGTGGCACGGGGTAAACGCTCGAACCTGCTTTCGGGTAAAATACTAGCTACTCTTTTCTATGAACCAAGTACTCGCACGCGCATGTCTTTTGAGACAGCCATGAAGCGCCTCGGGGGAGAAGTGATCGATCTGGGATCGATAGAAACAAGTTCTATAATCAAAGGAGAGAACCTTGCAGACACAATCAGGGTAATAGGGAACTATGCAGATGCCATAGTGCTGCGACACCCGCGTGAAGGTGCGGCGCGGATGGCAAGTGAGTTTTCAAGAGTCCCGATAATAAATGCCGGGGACGGCGCAGGACATCATCCAACCCAGACTATGCTTGACCTTTATACAATAATGCGCGAGAGCAGTCTTTCAGGACTCAGGATAGCCCTTGTCGGGGATCTAAAGTATGGCAGGACAGTTCATTCGCTGGCTTATGCACTGTCTTTGTATCAAGCTGATGTTACGCTTGTCTCACCTGCCCAGCTAAAGATGCCCGACGTTATCAAGAAAGACCTGAAAAAAAAGGGGGCTGTGGTCAGGGAAACCACGAGCATTGAGGAAATTATAGGAGATGTGGATGTGTTATATATCACGCGTATCCAAAAAGAACGCTTCCCCGACCCTGCCGAGTACCAGAAGGTTGCAGGCGTATACAGTGTGACCAAAGAGCTCCTGAAAAAAGCCAGTGAGAATCTCATTATTATGCATCCTCTTCCCAGAGTGGATGAAATTGATCCTGCTGTTGATAAGACTAAATTCGCCCGTTATTTCGAGCAGTCATTCTACGGCGTTCCTGTCAGGATGGCGCTGCTTGCTATGGCGATGGAGGCAGTATGATCGAGAAAGAGATGCGAGTTCGCAGGATTGAACACGGGACTGTGATAGATCACATAACTGCAGGACAGGCTCTCAATGTGCTTCGAATTCTTGGAGTGTCAGGCACTACCAGTGCTGTTGTGAGCGTAGCGATGAACGTGCCTTCGGGGGTAATTACCTCAAAAGATATTGTCAAAGTGGAGGACAGGGAACTTGAAGAAGAAGAGGTAGACAGGATATCTCTGATAGCGCCGAACGCTACCATAAATATCATCCGCGATTTTGAAGTTGTCGAAAAATACAGGGTCGACCTTCCGGAGAGGCTTGACGGCGTGGTAAAGTGCTCCAACCCGAATTGTATTTCAAATACGAACGAGCCGGTTATTTCAAAGTTCCTGGTAAATAAGAAACCCGTGGAACTGCGCTGCATTTACTGCGATCATGTTATATCAGAGGGTATAGCGGAACACCTTATATAATTGTACACTATATGTTATATTATAGTGCATTATATGAATAATGTATCTGTATTAATATTGAAGAATAGGAGTGAACATGAGAGAAGATGGAGTGGCAGATGTTCATACGCATACCATGTATTCTGGATTCTCTAAATATTCTTACCTTTCATTCCCCGACAGTGTGACCACGCCTAAAAAATCAGTCCAGATAGCTCAAAAAATAGGACTTGATCTTCTTTGCATAACTGACCACAATACGATCAAAGGCGCCGTCGAAGCAAGTAAATATAACCGCGACCTTGTGGTGATAGGTGAAGAGATCCGTTCAAAAAGTGGAGAAATAATCGGACTATTCCTCCAGGAAGAGATCAAACCGGGTTTAAGCGCGGAAGAGACCATAGAACAAATACATGAACAGGACGGAATAGCATTTGCGCCGCATCCTTTCAGCGTTTACTGTCCGTGTGTTGGTAATAACCTTCATGCACTGAGATTGGATGGTATCGAAGTTTTCAATTCATTGCACAGGGACGGGTTTTCTAATGCCCTGGCGCTTGAAAGCTGCAACGGACATGCAAAACTTGGGGGAAGTGATGCGCATTCAAGCAGTATGATAGGCAATGGTTACTCAACATTTTCCGGTAATTCCCAGGAAGATTTTCACAGAGCCATAAAGAAAGGGCAGACCTCATACGGCGGAAAGCCTGCGCCTCTAAAGGATATTGTCAATTACAGCATTCGCGTGGCGTATGAATCCTCAAAGATGCTCTTGAATTTCAATAACATTCAATGCCCTATGTATGATCGAATATCTGAATTAAAAAAATCCCGTAAAATGATGTACCTGATGGGTTCATTTGCATACGCCTTTTCACCACTGCCAGTTGTCTGCACACTTATCGGTAACAAGATACTCAGCCTCAGGGGAAAAAAGAATATGATCGAACAGAACAAACCTCGATTACTTTTATAAATCATCTGTGCAAACATTAATTTATTTAAGAGTATTATTACCCCGCATGGACGAGAACACAGTAAACAGGACTAAGGCTGCAATCAACGCGCTTATTGATATTGAGCAGCTCTGGATAGAGAACACCCCTGACTATAAGCTCTCGACGCAGGAGCTGGTCGTTCTGAAGAAGAGACTTGAGAGGGTGACTGAGAATGTCTCAAAAATATATGAAGAGAACAAAGTGAAGATGCAGGCTGCTGAGGATGAGATCAAGAAGATGCATGAGGGGAAGAGAAAGAAATAATATGAGTGGAATTTATTCCAGAGCATAACTTGCCGCTTCCTCAATGGTGGCAACTTCCCTCACCTCGATCCCCGCATCTCCTACCTCACTCGCCTGCCCCGCAGGTACAAGGAACATCACAGCGCCGTTCTCTTTTGCTGCAAGCGCTTTTGCCCTTGGCGCGCCAATCCTGCCGATAGTATGGTCTTCCCTGATAGTTCCAGTTATGAATATATTATTCCGGATGATCTTGTTCTGCATCGCTGCAATCGCAGCAAGTGTCATGGCGGCGCCTGCGCTCCCTCCGGAAATCGAGACCTTCTGTTCCTGAACTGGCGCTTCGATATTGATAAGGACATCTTTATCTGACAGGCTTTTCCTTGAGACGCTGCGGGCGACCAGTATGGCAGTCTGCGCTGAGGACTGGAGAGTTTCATCGACAAGAACATTTGCCACGTTAAGAAAGAGGTTGCCTTTGCCGCTCTTTATTATGACCTCAAGAGGGATCAGATGCCCTTTATTGTTCTCATCCACGGCCATGACTGCATAGTTGCTCTTTGCAACCATGGTGAGGTTAATGATCTCCTTTTCAAGGCTCAGTCTTGTCTGTGTTTCGTTTTTCAATGATCTTTCAGTTATGGACAGGTTCTGTTCTAGCCGGTTGATATTTTGTTCAAGAATGGCTATGGTTTGTTTCTGGTTCTCTGAAATGGCTGAGAGCGTACTTATCGTTTCATCCTGGAGTTTGATCTGCCCGTATGAATATAGAGATGAGGCGACAAGTAATACTGAAAGGAATATGATAATGTATTTTAGTGACCTGTTGTTGTCGGGCATATTCTCATTACTTAATATTATCCAATATGTAAAAGAGTTGCGACATATCCTCCTACTGAGAATGCTTACATCTACAAAAATATGACGTCTAAATCGTTAATCTCTTCAAAGTCGGTGTCCATTGTAACTACCTTCAGATCATGTTCTTTGGCAATCTTGCATTGATATGCATCGTCAAAATCCAATCCTGATTTTCTCTTGATCTCAACCAGGCCGTCGTACATTCGTCATCGGTTAAGAGAAAAACCGTGAAATAGAACACGGATTACACGGATTACACGGATACGCACGGAATCTTTTTAATTACATTAAAATTTAATAAGTTATAATAATTTTTCAGTATGCTAAACCATATATTACTTATTTCAATTTTATTTATAATTAAATACCAATAAAATATAGAAAAAGGATGACTTTTTACAATAAACGCCTTAATTTGCAATAAAGGAAAGACATTTCGGAAAATATTAATATCTGTCTCATGGTCAACGGGATTTAATGGTGCTAATGTTAATTATTCCCAACTTTCACCCCACCTAACCTCTGTGGGAGCTGAGTTGTCAGAATCTCTCATTGAGAAACTATATAAACAAAATAATGTAACTATTGCAGAATGTTTAGTGAAATCTCTGGTATTAAGTCTTTAAGAATCTTTTTCAGTTACTCAATAGATGATAAAAAGATAGTAGGAATGCTTAAAGAATACTTAGAATTTATGGGATTTGAAATTTTTTTGGCACATGAAGACCTTGAACCATGTGTTGAATGGCAAGAGGAAATTATGAAAAATCTCAATCGTGTGATATATTCATTCCATTACTTACGGAAAGTTTCAAAAAATCTGATTGGACAGACCAAGAAATAGGCTTAGCAATTGCAGCAGATAAGTTTATTATTCCTCTTCAAGTGGATTTTCCACCGTATGGTTTTATTGGAAAAATTCAAGGTTTAAAAGTCGATACATATTACTTAAGAAATGAAAATGGAAAAACAGTTAGAGACCATCTGAAAGATATAGCCACAATAATTTTTCAAACGATAAGAACTAAATCCAAATTTAAAGATGACATGAAGGATTTTATCCTTTATAAATTAATTAATAGTGGAAGTTTAAATGAAGCTAATGCGAGAGCTAAGTTATTTGAGGATTTTTCTAATTTTACACCCGAACAAGTTACTCAAATTTTTAATGCAACAAAAGATAATAATCAAATTCACAACGCAATTACTGCAACCAGGGTATTAAGGAAATTTTTTGAAAACCATAAAGGAAATCTAAAGGATGAGGAGTATAAAGATATAATGAAACTATTAGAGGGTTAAATCAAAGCTTGTTTGTATTTCAGTGCCCTTACGTGTCTGATTACGATGGGCTTTAGCAGCCATTTCAATTGCAAAATCAATCATGTTTATGAATATTCACCCATGTGTTATTAATAACCTATTGCTTTGAAAGTTGGATGAACAAAAACAATAAAGCCCTATCTGATACAGGCTCATACTTGCAACTTCAACGCTTTTTGATATATATTTGAATGCTTTTATAGCAGTCCTCGCATAACGCCCATGGGGTTTCGCTCTTATCCACGATAGATTTCCACGATTCAAACACTATTTCCATGAGGTCATCAGGGTTTTTCTCACCCTGCCCTTTGAGCATATCCTCAGTGGCTTTCAGCATTTGCTCTGGCTTGAATCCATTCCTTACCGCAATTGTAATTGTTTCAGGGGACTCTATGTGTTTCACGTCCTTCATTTTTCCGAGCGGTTTTGAACATATGTCGCATATCACCTGGGCACTGTCGTCCATGCCCGACATCTGCATGAATGTTTCAACTATGTTCAACCCATCTTTTCCTATTTCAACAACAAGTGTTTCTGAAGGAACATCGATTCGGGTCATTATTTTATCCTCTTATCTCTATTTAGTAGAATTACGCCAAGATGCCTTTAAGTCCTATTGCGTGTAATGAACTTGTTGGTTTATAAATTATGATTGAAACATTGATTAATAATTCTGCCTTTATCCAACTATTGGCTACGATAGTAAATGCAATAGCAATAGTAGTATTGGTAATTGTTACTTGGACGTACACAAAAGCAACAAAGGGCATGGCGGATACGATGTACAAGCAATTTATCTATGAACATAAGCCATACTTGTCTATGAAATACTACCAAAAAGAACCGAATACTGCTCCAGTTCTTGAATTTAAAAACCATGGTAAAAAAAGTAGAATAAATGTCCGTTACGACCTGCATCTAATTCCTCCAGAAAAAGCATCCAATATAATAGAGTTTCAGAAACCTGAAACTCTTGAATTGTCAAAGGTAGTGCATTCAGAAAATATAAATATTGAACCTGGTGAAAGTCAGGGGATGATTCCTGAAGCTCTTATTCAATCTGGTTTGGATGAACTAAGAGTCGATACCAATAAAGACCATTATATGTACGGAATTGCGATAAAAGGTAATTACACACCTGATATTCCTGATGTTGGTTCTTTTTCTTTTCTTGAATACTGGCATGTTGTAAGATTGGTCGAGCTTAAAGGTTGGACAATTATGCCACTAAATTTTAAGTTAGTTTAAACAAAAGCAATTATATTATCCCTTCCAAACATTCTGAAACTCGGAACAGTCCTGCCCATATTACCCTCCAAATTCAGTCAATCTGGTCTGCCCGAACGGTATGAGATGTCTTAATGCATTTTCCTCACAGGTTATCCTTATGAGTTTTTTGCAGTGTTCAATGTTTATTGTATATCCCTCTTCTACTAATCGCTCAATAAAAAGCGGGAGATGACGGGAGTTAATATGATGGTTCATGGTTATTACCTCTGTTCAATGGTAACAATCAGGTTAGATTAGCAACAATAAAAGCAATGAGATAGTGGGGTGAAACTAAACATGAAACTTCTTTATGCATATCTCAGTCATGTCCTTATAATGTCTATACACGTGGGAATAATTATGTAAAACATGAAACATTAGTAGTAACAATGGATATAATTGATTTAATGCCAAAAGATTTTGCAGCTGAACCCTACGGTGCTATCATGTCTTTAATAAACACCAAGATAAATTCTCATCCTTTTTCTTGGGCTCAATATGTAAGTTCATGGAATGCAGTGGCTTATCGTTTCCTCTCCTGCACAGAACATGATTTGAAATTTACTGAATCCATCAAAATGGCAGGAAATTCTCCTCCACATCCTGAAAGGTATTTCCAAGAACGTGAGTTATTTGGCTTCTTCGTCAATGGTTTGGCAACTATTGAGAGTTTTTGCTACGGTCTATATGCCATTGGTTCTATATTGAAACCATTGGATTTTCCATTTCAAAAGCCAAAAGATATGAAAAGTGTTACTCCAGAAGATACTTTTGAACGATTCAAAAATAAATATAAAGGTGAGAAGATTACCCATGCTCTAAATCAACTGATAGATTCGTCAGAATATAAAGAATGGAAAGAAATAAGAAATATTCTCGCTCATAGAATTGCACCTGGGCGTAGCTTCCATCATGGGGGTTCTCATCATGGCGAAACATTATGGATTAAAGGCATTCAAATTGATACTAATACTACCGTGTCACGAAGAAGCTGGCTTGCAAAAATCTTGTCAAATCTTCTTCAAGAAGTAAAAGACTTCACAGACTCACAGATTGTGAAATAAATTATGCATTCTCGTCTTTTTAAAAAAATATTTATGGTGGTAATTACATGGGAATTAAAGGTTATTCTTAATTGTATAAGAGGCTCAAAAGATAACAAATATCGGAGCATTTCTAATGAAAAAGATTGATGGAAAACCAAAAAGTTTGCGGCAATTACTTACAGGCTTGAGATTTATTCCTGATGTTATAAAATACGGGTAAATTTATATATTTTATTGTTGTTATTAACACTATGTCATATGGTAAAATTGTCTTTATGGGTATGACTATAACAATTACTGGAGCTATGTTATTAATAGGTCTCCCATTAATGTTTTCTGCACTTTTTTATTTTATTGATAAACTTTTGAGCATTCTTTTATTTATTGCAGCGATTATTATTTTAGTGCTTTTTGTTTCAAAGTTTTTAGGAAAATAATATTGAGTGTAAAGGGGGTATAATTTTCCCCATTTTCAGATGAAGTATCTAACTCAGGATGGGGACAGAGTTAAAAAAATACACATATATACTATAAAGTGACTTTAAAAGCGTAAATGGTGTCGATATTATGGTAAACGTCAAGGAGAATGCCAATTTTATATGGGAGATTGCAGACCTTTTACGAGGCGACTATAAGCAATCAGATTATGGTAAGGTAATACTACCGCTTACAGTTCTAAGACGATTGGATTGCGTATTAGAACCAACAAAGCAAAAAGTTCTGGATTATTTGCCTAAAATTGCCAATATGAACATCCAGAACACAGACCCTGTCCTTAACAATGTCGCGGGTTTCAACTTCCACAATAAAAGCAAATTTGACTTTGAGAAACTGAAAGCTGATCCAAATAATATTGCTGCCAATCTCAATAATTACATTAACGGTTTCTCTACAAATGCAAGAGAAATCATTGAATATTTTAACTTCACCGAACATATTGCAAGACTGGATGAAGCAAAT
>JAHIFK010000116.1 GCA_018900975.1 Methanobacteriota archaeon | reverse complement strand
TCAAGAATAAACTGGGTGAATAATAATGGAAGAAAGCCAGATAAAAGATTCGATTCTTCAACAATTTCTAAAAGAAAAGAAAGATTATATTATCAAAAAATACAAACCTGTCAAATTTATCCTTTTTGGATCAAGGGTATGGGGAAAACCAGATGAATTCAGTGATATCGATTTGATATTGGTATCAAATGAATTCAATAAGGAAAGATTCGTCGGTAGAATGGGTAATATGCTTAAAGATTTGAAATTTCACGAACACATTGATGCATTATGTTATACGCAGGAAGAATTTGAAAGAAAATTGAAGGAATCTTATATCGTCCGGGACGCTGTGAAAAAAGGATATAATGTAATATAATCGAACACAGATGGCGCGGATGACACAGATGCGCACGGATCCATGAAAATCCGTCTATCGAAATAACTGTACAGAGCAAGCATGTTAAATTCATTAACCGATGACAGATGGGCATCCTTATATGATAAGAGATGAGCTTGTTCATCCTGTCTGAATAAGCGTTAAATACGGTTCTGCGTATCCTGGGGATGAGTTGAATGTCACCTGCCTGTATCTTTTCAAGAGCCGGGATTTATAATTTTTATCTCTTTCTATTATGAAAATGCCGAGATATTTAAAAATTATTATATCTTATTTACTTATATTTTAATGACCTTTGTTTCCAGAATAGTAACACGCTTATCATGAAATTAAGCCGATAATTTTGGCTATCATCCAAAAGACGATAATAGCAAGACCAAGCCAGATCATGACGTCTGCGTAATCAAATTTACTCACTTTATTTATCTGCGTCATAATAACTTCTTTATCCCGAAACTACTTATGTTTTTTCGTTTGGCTTTTCAAACTGCATGATCTGTCAGAAAATGATCTTTGACCTTATCTCTGCTTCAAAGGTATGTTGATATCAATTTTTTGCCATATATTTGCCATATATCTATCCTGATAATCCTGTTCATCCTGTCTGAATAAGCGTTAAATACGTTCTTGCGCAGCCTGAGGATGAATCGAATGTCGCCTGCCAGTCTCTCTACAAGCGGGGATTTAAAAATTAAACTGCCTCAAGTTGGCTTTTCTCAGAGAAATTATTTATATAATGAGTTCTTATGATGTTTGATTCATTGTATGGCATTATTGCTTTCAAGGTGATGGTCAAAGGATAATTATGATTGAGATATGCATGAGGGGAAAATATGGTAAATAAAAATGTAGTTAGAGGAATTGGAATTGTATTGGTGATGATGAGCGTTGTTTGGATAGTTATGGGGGCAATGCCTACTTTAACAAGTGGAGGGGTTTCTCCTTCTTCTGGGAATCCTTCAACAACATTCACTTTTAACGTGACTTTCACAGACGCTAGTAACCATACGGCTGACTATGTACAACTCTCCCTAAATGGGACCGAATACCCTATGGTTGAAAGTGATTCTAATGATGCAAATACGACAGATGGTAAGGTATATACCCTCAGTAAAGGCTCTTTAAGTGTTGGAACTTATTACTATAACTTTACTGCTAAAAATGGCTCCGATATAGTGAATTTAACAGGCAGCTCTTTTACTGTGAGCACTGTCGCGCCAATCATAGGTTCGCCCCTTCCTTCATCACCAACTGTAAACTCTTTTGTAAATGTTACACAACACTTTAATGTTACAGTCGATCAAGACGCTAATATAAGCTGGAAAATAAACGGTTTTGAAGTTCGAAATGATTCTGAATCTGCGGGTGTTTCTGACTATTCAAATAATTCCGCAGGTGCAGGGACATATACTGTTACTGCACAAGCATTTAATTCAAATGGTAATTCATCACAAATAACATGGACTTGGAATGTTCAAGTGCCTAACACACCAGTAGGACCTGGTGTAGAAGTCATTCTGCTCAGTAATCTCAAGGTGATTTTCGAACAAGTAGATTCAGCAGGAAATACATCTGTGAATGTATATTCCTCTTTACAAGGATGGAATCCCCATCCAGCATTTTCGGAATTAGGGAATTATTATAATATATCTACGAATGCAGGATCATTAGGGAATATTACCATCGAACTAGGCTACACTCCCGGAGGAGTCAATGAGAGCAATATTAAATTGTATCATTATAATGGAGTATCATGGGATGATAAGACAACATATCTGGATGCGAGTAATGATAAGGTGAGCGGTAATGTAACCGGTTTATCTCCTTTTGTAGTGGGTGCGCCTCCATTGCCATTGATAACTTACGATCCTACAGCCAGCACAATAGATGATCTGATCGTAGGGCAGTCAAAGATATTCAAAGTGACACCGACGACTCAGGGTGTAACAGTGAATTGGACAATAGATGGTTCGTTGAAAGAGACAGATATAGTAAATGTAGGTCAGGACGCGAACTTTACGTTTGCAGCCACATCTCCGGGCAATTTCACACTCACAGCGAATGCCAGCAATGCCAATGGAAGTGTACTTCGCAGTTGGACAATAAATGTACATTCCAAGACATACTCCAGCGGCAACCGCGTCTGGGACGGTAGTAAGAGCATGAATACAACCTACTTCTGGGACACATATAGCTTCTATGCCTTCTACTACGATGTGAACGACGACGTGGGAAGCGAAAAGCTTCAAATACGCCTGGATTCAAATAATGACAGGAGTATCGGAAGCGGTGACCTTGTTTACACGACCACCACCGAAAACGTCACCTTCCAGTTCAAGGGGTGGGGAGGCTACAATGTCATAGGCTTCATGGCTGACAAGTATTTTGCAGGTTACAGAGCAGAGACCTCACGTGATATCACAGGAGGCAGCCCCATAAGCACAATAGGCTATGCACAGCTCCACAAGGTACTTAAGGACGACAAAGGGACATTTACTGTGCGAGCATCCTCGACTTATCCTCTTGGGGATGGCTATGCAGTGACGCTTAAAGATGTCGGTGCGGGCAGGGAAGCGATGATCTCAATATTGAAGGATGGAGGAGAGATAGACTTTGATATTGTTGCAGTCGGTGAGACCTATACATATTCCAAGAAAGTGGGCTCTGTGAACGATCTGCCATTGATCGCATTGCATATAGGAAGCGTGTTCATGGGAACCACTGATAACATGGTGCAGATCGACGGTATATTCCAGATATCAGAAAGCTATACATCCGCAAGCTCTTCCAATCGGTACGGTATGATGGAAATATCGAGCACTTCTGACACGGGCATAACAATGACCAACAAGAACAGCTTTACCCTGTCCTCAGGTTCGACCATTGATATAATGGGAGACCTTAAGTTCATAGTCGCAAAGAACAAATCAGTGCTGCGCTTTGCCCCGATGATAAAGAGGTCAGGGGAATACGAGGTCAGAGGCACGATATCCAATAACGAAAATTCAAGTGAGTGGACGCCGCTCAACTTCGAGGGATTCTATTATAATTTAGACGATGATGTGGGCACTGAGAAACTTACGCTTAACAGAACTGCTGGCACGACAACAGTGGCAAAAAATGGTCTTGAATATATTACAAGCGCCCAGCAGGTCTCGTTCAAGTCCAGCACGCTTGGAAAGTACAATGTCATAGGCTTCATGGCTGAGAAGTACTTTGCAGGATACCCGGCTGGAATTTTAACATCAACCCCGATCTCCACAATAGAGCGCAACCAGCTGCACAAAGTACTCATAGACGATGACACCCAGCGCGTGATCTATGCAGGAAGCACGCTCACGCTCAACGACGGTTATGTCCTGAAAATAAAAGACGTCAACTTGGGAGCAGGAGCGGGAGAAGTCTGGCTGACCCTGTTAAAGGACGGCAATGAAGTCACTGGGGGCGATGATTTCGTGGAAAAAGGAGAGGTCTACGTATATGAAAAAGACGTGGGAGCTGTCAAGGAACTCCCCCTTATTGCTCTGCGCGTCGAAAGCATATTCCGCGGGAAAGAAGCTACGGCTGCATTCATCAAAGGAACATTCCAGATTTCGGAATCATACACCACTGTCAACAATGGCGACAGATTCGGCATCATGGAAGCATCTGTTTCAGGTACCGGGATAACAATGACCAATCCAAGCCCTGTGACCTTATCATCCGGAAGCACAGTGGATTTTATGAAGAACATCAAGTTCAAGGTAGCTGATTCATCGGTTGTCAGGTTCTACCCATACATACTTGTCAACGGCAGTGCCCTTGCTGCAAACCAGCTTGGCATAAGCGTCCCCTCGTCCATGATGGTAAAGGACACGATAACAATAAGCGTTACCTCAGGGACAGGGACAGCTCAAGACAACGCTGAAGTGAGTTTCGACGGGGTTGTCATAGGCACTACGAACAGCACAGGAAAGCTTGACCACATGCTTACAAGAGCAGGCCAGCACAACTTCACAGCAACCAAGCTCGGATATGAAAAAGCCATCAAGACCGTCCAGATAGCCGAGTACGTGGATAACAGGCTGAGCCTTGTACTTCCTGAATTCATAGACCAGTATGTCCCGGTTTCTATCAAGGTCATTGTAAGCGGCAGCGGTAACGCCATAACAGTCGCAAATATAACTCTTGACGGCACAAGCATCGGGACAACAGACTCAAGCGGAGTTCTGACCTATACCTTCACAAACAGCGGGAAACATAACCTCGCAGCCACCAGGAGCGGGTATATCAGCGTCCAGAGGGAAATCGAAGTCAGGATGCCCTTCACTGAATTCACGGCTCTAGATATCAATTTCAGACCTGATGTTGTTTCAAAGGGACAGAAGGTCTATGTCTGGTCAAATATCACAAATTCAGGAACCAAAGAAGGCACCCTTCCTGTAGCGCTCATGATCAACGACACGGTAGTTGAAAATAGCAACGTCACGCTTGCTGCGGGACAATCCGGAGAGGTTAATTTCTCACATAAGATAGAACTGCCCACCGGCAATTACTCAATGGAGATACTTGGCCAGAAGACAACCTTGCCTGTCAAGGATGAACCACTCAACCTGTTCCTTGTGGTTGGAGTAATAACAGGTCTTGGCGCCTTAACAGTATATTTCCTGACCTCAAAGAACCTGATGAGCGTCGAAGCCATAAAAAGCAAGATGAATATGGAAACTGTGAACCAGGCGGTTGCGAAAACCAAGTCAAGTTTGGAATCACTTACTTCGAAATTCATGAAGGGTGGCGGTAAAGGCGGATCTCCGCCTCCGAAGTTTGACCCGTTCAAGAGGTTTGACAAATAGGTTGGTGAAGTTCGAAAAATAACAGGAATATCTAAAAAAAAATTCAATATGTCCCCTTTCTCTTTAATATCCATACTGCCAGCATTACCGCAAGCACGCCGACAACGGACAGGAATGGTGCCTGCTTCTGCTCTGATGAAGCGCTGGTGGGCTGCGCGGCGCCTGTGGTCTGTGCGGGGGAGGAGCCTGGGTACTGCTTTTCGGATTCTAATAGACAATCTAAAAATTCAGACACCGAGGCGGGAATCTTTCCGAGAATTCAGGGCAGGCGCCGCAGATTAATCGCTTGAATTACATATTTAGACAGTCCCGGCGCTGCAGGGAATCCGAAGCAACCGCACCGCAAAGGTCGCAAAGAGCGCAAAGTATTATCAGAAGAGATGGAAAAAAATAGAAAATCAAGCATAGAGAGAATATCAACCTGGTTTGAAACGAGAACACAGATAACACGGATCAGACGGATTTACACGGATCCGCGCGCATCCGTGTCATCTGTGTCATCCGTGTCCTATCGTAAGGTTTTTCTCTGAGTCTCTGTGCCTGGTGTGACAAGAAATTCAATATGTCCCCTTTCTCATCCACATCCATGCTCCAAGCACGATTGCAATCGCGCCTGCCGCCTCCAGGAACGGCGCCTGCTGTGGCTCTGATGAAGTGCCGGTGGGCGAGGGCTGCGCGGCGCCTGTGGTCTGTGCGGGGGAGGAGCCTGGGTATTGCTCGTCGAGGATGTAGGGATCTGCTATAGTGAATTCTATCTTTTTATCGCCTTTTATTTTTCCATTTTCAATTTTTGTAAATTGAACAAAGACGTTTATTGGTGCATTACCATTTTTCCATGCACCGTTTGGTACAAGAGTCCATGTATAAGTATTTGACCACCCCGCAGGAACATCGTAATTATCGATGTACTCTCCAATCTTTTTTGGCCCTTTTAATACGTTGTAGGGTTCAGTAACTAAAGGATTTGTCAGTTGTACAAATATATGTCCACTAATGTTTGAAGTTACGGTCAACTTAACATCAACGGTTTCACCTATTTTCAATTTGACACCTTTAACAGTAGCTTCCTGCCCATTATACCATGCTTTTACATTGCCATATTCATTTTCAGTAGCTACAGCACCTGCCAATTGAATTGAAGCGAATATTACTGTAACCATTATTAGTTTTAATAAATTATTCATTGATTTACCTCAAAATTCTCATCAAAATTAGTCTCTTCCAGCACATGCGCTAAATCGTCTCCAATATACTTTCCAGGAGGTACAGCAATAAAAGTACCAGTCGTAAAACTAAATTTAAGGGGCAGATTATTTCCTATTCTTCTATTGTTAGTTAGAGGGTCTAACACTGGTTTTTCCTCCCTCACATACACCTGTGCCTCATGCCCAAAGATCGGATTCGGATGAACTTCATTATCAGCATCAAGAAGCTCGAATTTATTTATTTTCCCCTGCACCTCGATCTTCCATGCATTCGTCTGGATAATCCACGGATTCATGGAAGGCAGCACAGGCAGCCCTGTCGGACCGAATATATTAAAACTCCGGATGCCAAGCGTCCTTAATTCAACATCATTATTAACCGCATAAAGATAATCCGGCTCCTGGTTCACCACTAGCGTCACGCTCTCGTTCCACGCCTCAAGCTCCTCAGGTGGATACACATTCCCTTCATCGTCAATATGATACGCCGTCATGGTCAGACCGAACGGCAGATACATTCCTTTCGATAAAAGCTTTGTGCCGTCCCTGTTTCCCCTGAACGATCCTGTCTGGCCTTCGCGGAAATTGGAGCCGCAGATAAACGCAGATGAACGCAGATTTGTTGCTCAGCTTCTGTGTTTATCTGTTGCCTTTTTTCAATATCCACACACCCATCACTATAGCAATCGCGCCAGCCGCTGTCAGGAACGGCGCCTGCTGCGGCTCTGATGAAGTGCCAGTGGGTGAGGACTGCGCGGCGCCTGTGGTCAGTGCGGGGGAGGAGCCTGGGTACTGCTCGTCGAGGATGAAGGGGTTGGCGATGGTGAATTCTAAAGGTTTTTGAATACGTTTATCACTGTTGTAAAAAGAAACAAAAATGTTGATCGGAGCATTTCCGTTTTTCCAAGCACCATTAGGTTTAACTTCCCAAACGAATGTTTTTGACCAGCCTTGAGATATTCCCATATTGTCTATTCTTTCATCCTGTTTACTTTGTCCACTTATTACTTCAAAGGCTTTTGTAACTCCGGGTTCCATTAATTTAACATGAACATTCCCATCAATTTTTGATATAATTGTAACTTTAATAGTACCGGGTTCACCTATTTTCATACTTAGACCTTCAACTGTAGCATTCTTGTCATTGAACCATGCTTGAACTATGCCATAATCGTTCTCTGCTGCTAATGCTACCTGTGTATTCAAATACAATGCAATGAATACAAAAATTATCAATTTTAATTTCATATTGTCTTCCACCCTTTTGATTCTTCCACATATCCTGTTGGAGCCATATATCCTCCTTCTCTGTCACCTACACCTATCTTTCCAGGAGGTACTGCTATGAAAGTTCCCGTCGTAAAACTAAATTTGATTCTTTTATTATCTCCTATAGGAATTTGAGTTACAGTATCGTATACTGGTATTTCCTCCCTCACATACACCTGCGCCTCATGTCCAAAAATCGGATTCGGATGCACTTCATTATCAACATCAAAAAGCTCAAACTTCACGAACTCACCCTCTACATTTATTTCCCATGCCCCAAAAGTCATGATCCACG
>JAHIFK010000115.1 GCA_018900975.1 Methanobacteriota archaeon | reverse complement strand
CCAGTTGCCCGGCATCCTTTGGATTCAATTCACATAAGGCGGTTGCTTCCTGATAATCAGAAGAGGTCTTATTTTCGATCGTCGCTCCCTGATTAATTGTTCTTCCAGTTATCAAATTTACTTTTAATGTCATCTCGTCCCTCTTTTTTATTGATAGTCGTGTAAATTTACGTCCATGTTTAAAAAGGATGTGATTTTGTTCGATTGGATATACTAATTAAATGAACAAAATAACAAAAAAAAATCACAAAAATAGACAGGAAAAGTAAAAATAAAAATAAAATGAAAATTAAAACTTCGCATCTGCCATCTGATATACTGGCATGGAATATGCTTCAGGTTCAAGCGTAAGGTCGATCTCAGGGAGAATATCCACATAATTTATCAGTTCATGGAAAATTTCATGCCTTGGACTTACGATGATCACATGGGCCGGAGGATGTATCTTACGCAGCCTCCCGATCGCCGCGCTGGCTTCATCTGAAAGGGGAACAATAGACGCGGCTTCACAGCATGTTCTCAACGGACTTTTCATTACATGTATGAGAATATTATCCGCAAAAGCTGGCTCCAGCCGTCTTGCCTTATCCGCGAAAGTCAGACGCGCATATCTGACAAGGTCGCAAAGAGCTGTCTTAACCTTTGACATGTCATCGGCCCTAACCACAGCCAACGCATTAACATTTTCATACTGTTTTTTAAATATATCCATTTTTTACCAACTATGTTATCTCGTAGCATTTATATAAACAAGAGTGTTACTAAAGTATTATTAAAGTACTACTAAAGTACTATTAAAGTGCAAATTTCATATTTGCAGGACTCTCTGATCGGTTGGAAAACAATCGCACTGTTTATATCATTCCTGAAATGTATGTGAGCCAATGAAAAGGGACTATCTTTCTTATTTCCCAAAAAGCTCATTCTATTCCAACCAGCTTGAAGCTAT
This sequence comes from Methanobacteriota archaeon, assembly GCA_018900975.1. GTDB lineage: Archaea > Halobacteriota > Methanosarcinia > Methanosarcinales > Methanoperedenaceae > Methanoperedens. The sequence continues at coordinate 4,998 of JAHIFK010000115.1, read as the reverse complement.
GGATGCAATCCATGGGGGGCTTATCAAGAAACAGGTCGTCCTGTTCGAAGGAGCGTGCGGGACAGGGAAAACCCTCAGCGCTCTTGCCCCTTCCATCCATATAGCAAAACTTGAGAAAAAAACTGTTGTCATAGCCACAAATGTTCACCAGCAGATGGCGCAGTTCATTGAAGAAGCAAGAGAAATACAGAAAAAGAACAATATCAAGGTCATTGTCCTGAAAGGCAAAATGCTGATGTGCCCTAAACCGAATATGGATTACGATACATGCAGCCTGCTGAGGGATAATACCTACAAATTACTGGAACAGGAAAAAGACCTCACACATCTTAAAAATGAGATGAAGTCAGTTAAAGATAAACAAAAAAGAGTGAAAGAATCGGGACTCATAGAACTTCAGCGAGAATTGAGCAGGGAATCGGACAAATATGAAAGACAGCTTCATGACCTTCGAAAAAGCTCTTGCGACAAGCTTTTTACTCTGCTCAGGAACGATAATGATGATTTCCATTCATGGCTATTTTCAGGAGTGCGGACACCTGAAGAAGTTGCAGACTGGGCTTTATCAAATGATTGCTGCGGATATGAACTCCTTAAAAGGTACTTGAAAGAAGCAGACCTTTTGATATGCAATTACAACCACTTTCTTGACGAAGATATCCGCGCCAACGTGCTGGGATGGATGGAAAAGGAACTTAAGGATATTATAGCGATATTTGACGAGGCGCATAATCTTGAATCTTCAGCGCGCTCGCACTCCTCCCTGACGCTTTCTGAACTGACAATTAACAGGGCGCTTGATGAGGTTGAGGCAAACAGGGATACCGTGCGATCGGAGGATATAGAAACTTTCCTTCGCGTACTTCTTGATACTCTTTGCGGAACGTACAATTTAATCCTTGATAAAAAATTCGGTGAACGGGAAAGGATAGGTAAAGACTGGCATGACCTGAGGATCGCTGACCCTGAAGAACGTATGGATATGTTCAGGGCAAAGTTCCTCAAGGCGCTTGAAAGAGGCGGAATAAAAAAGATAGATGAAACAATTGAACACATTCGCAGTTTAGGAGTATCTATTGACGCTTTGTATGAAAAACAATTCATAGAAGGAAAAAGCCCGGTAAAAAAGATCTCAAGCAGCCTGGCAGCTGCACGCTTCCTTCACGATTACATGAAATTCTCAAACGATAATAGTTATTATCCGATATTGAACGTAAGGCGCCAGAACAGCGAGATATACGGACGGCTTGAACTCTTTTCATGCATCCCGAAAAACGTTACAGCGCCCTTATTTGATGGACTCCACGCCGCAGTCCTGATGTCAGCCACTCTTGCTCCTTTTGAGACAATAAAAGCCACACTGGGGATCAGCCGTGAGACTTGCGAATTATCCTATGGCCTTACCTTCCCAAAAGAAAAAAGGATGACAATAAGCGTATCTGTCCCCCCGCTTTTTGCAAAAGACAGGGACAATCCGCAAACAAAAGAGGTCATTACAAGAACGCTTACAGATATCATCGAACAGTCAGACGGGAATGTGCTGATATTTTTCCCGAGCTTTTATGAAGCTACGCAGTACAAAAACAGGATAAAATGCAATGTTCCGGTCTTCCTTGACGAGGTCGGGGTCTCAGCCCAATCGATCAGGGACGAATTCTTCAGCCTTGGAGAAATGGGAAAGAAAGCAGTTCTCATATCATACATGTGGGGAACGCTCACCGAAGGCGTTGACTATAAGGATGGAAGAGGAAGGACAGTGGTTATCGTGGGTGTAGGCTATCCCGCTCTCAACGACAGGATGCGCGCAGTTGAATCTGCGTATGAAGCACAGTTCGGGCACGGCTGGGATTATGCCGTCGAGATACCCACAATAAGAAAAGTCAGGCAGGCGCTCGGAAGGGTGGTGCGATCGCCCTTTGACTACGGCGTCAGGGTACTGCTGGACGGGCGCTATACATCCACCTCGGCGAAAACGCTGGGAAAGTATTCTGTATTCAATATTTTTCCCGAAGAGGAAAGGGCAGAAATCGTCGATGTGGCGCCTGAGCGCGTAAAGTATTCACTTATGAACTTTTTTAATGATATTAGAAAAAATAATGTAAAAGGTAATAGTTGAATATACCTATTCTACCTTTACTCCGAAAGCAAATTTTCGCAGAACCTTTTCCACTTTGATCGTTATCTTGTCCCCGACTTTCGTCCCTGGGACAAATACGACAAAGCCTTCAACTTTTGCGATGCCGTCGCCCTTTTGAGCAATTCCTTCTATCGTTACATCATAAGTCTCCCCGACTGTTACCGGAGAGCTTTTTTCCTGGTCTGTCATCACAATTACACATCCTTACATTTTGATTAGAGCTGTCTCTAATCTCACAGAATTACATCCTTACAATATATAAAACTTCCCTGAAAACAAGATGTTGTCACCAATCAGGATATGATAAGGTATATAATCCATAAAGTAAAACATAGTAAAACGGTGTAAAACATGGAAACATCAAGAGTAAGCACAAAAGGACAGATAGTAATACCGTCAAGGCTCAGGAAAAAATATGGGTTTAAAACAGGCGAGAAAGTTACCTTCATAGAGGAGGATAAATTTATAATAATTAAACCGAGAACAAAATGGGTAGACATCTGCGGATCAGTAAAGCCATTATTTACACCGGAAGAAGCGAGAAAGAAACTAAGAGATATGCGAGAGAATTGGAGATAAAATAGATGAACAAGATCCTGATTGATACAATGCATATTTTGGAGCTTCTCACAAGCAAAGACAGTTCGTATGATAAACTTTCACAGGCCCTGGATGATGAAAAAATCACCGGCGTAATTTCAGTTACTACCCTGGCTGAATTGCTCATTTTCCTTGGTGAGGACATTTACAAGAAAAAAGTAAACGAATTGCTCTCATTAAACCTGGAGATCATAGATACTGATCGTACAATAGCAATACGCGCAGGTGAACTGCACATGACCTATAAGCTCCCTCTTGGCGATGCTCTTATAGCTGCAACCGGCATAAATGAAAATATCAAGCATGTTTTAACAGACGACTGTCATTTTGACGCAGTCAAAAATATCATCAAGCCAATTAACCTGAAGACTGCTTTAAAAATGGGCAGGTGAGAAAAAAAGCAATTGGTTTAAATAAACCTGCCCCAATCAAGCACCAATGTTCAAAACAAGGCTGCGCGATTTCATAATTACCGATGACGACTGGATATTCGCAGTTGCTGATTATTGCCATGAAGATGGCGCTCGTTCGGTTCTCAGGTACGTGCCTGACCCCAATGGCTCAAGAGGCGTGCATAAAAAATACCGCAAGTTCGATTTTGACGAAGCATTCACGTTCATGAAAGCCTCCCGCCCAGAATGGGTAAAAGATGTCCACGTCGTGCCCTGGGAGCACGTCAAACACATACTTGCACCTGACAGGAGACTGCCACTTATCATGAAAGAACACCCGAAGGTAAAGGACATCGTGAAAACACTGAGCACAGGCATAAAACAGGACAAAATGGGAGTGACAGGATCGCTTCTTGCAGACCTTCAGAATGAGACCTCAGACATCGATTTTATCGTTTACGGCAGTTCATGGTTCACAGCGCGGGATATTCTGGCGAAGGCAAAAGAAGAAAAAGACCCCATCAAAGAGATAAGCGAGGAGATGTGGCATGAAATATATAATAAGCGCAGACCTGAATTATCATTTGAGGAATTTCTTGTTCATGAGCGAAGGAAAGGGAACAGGGGAATGGTTGACGGGACTTATTTTGACCTCCTGTACGTGAGGGACTGGGAGGATATCGTACCCTGCGCAAGAGGAGTGGATATTGCACCTGCGACCATCGAAGCCACTGTCACAAATGCTGATTTTTCATTCGACAGCCCCGCGATTTATGAAATAGACCATCCAGAGATCAGTTACGTGCTGTCATATACCCATACTTATGCAGGACAGGCTCTGGTAGGAGAGAGGATAGAGGCGCGCGGAATGGTTGAGGCGCTGGGGGATATTAAAAGGCTTGTTGTCGGGACAACGAGAGAACCTAAAGGGGAGTGGATACGGTCATTGACGCTGCTTAAAACCTGTCTTAGACACTACTTAACCTAAAACTCATCTGTCTGTATTTTTTTACACTTTCACTATAGTCCTCCACACTCGAAAACACTTTTTTTTAACCTAGTAACTAAGACCAATAATAATGTCAATAGATAACTATATATACCATTAAAACCTATAAGTAACTAAGACCAAAACCAAGGAGATGAACACCATTTTCCTATCAAAAAGACCCAGAAAAGGAATCACCTATTACATAGTGGATCGAACCTACAAAGAACAGGGAAAGCTCAAACATCAGACGATGTTATATGTGGGGCGTTTAGACAACCTCACCAGAGAAAGAAAAATCGAACTTGAAAAAAAACTTCAAGAATTAAAAGAACCAAAGCTCTTAGACTCATTTTATAAAGAAATAAACCGGCTCGGATACAAAGAAAGCCGTTATCTAATAGACGAAATCAGTATCAAAGAAGTACTGGATTTTGGTGATGTAGCAGCACAGCACAAGATATTCGAAAAACTTGATATATGTGAGATCATAAACAAATATTCCACAAAAGGTGGAGGGAAAATCGATGTGGGGCGACTAGCTGAAATCATGGCGATAAATAGGAACTGTGATTCATGCAGCAGGAGAAAATTACCATCTTGGTTTGAAACAACGGCGCTTCCGATCCTACTAAATATCAAATCTTCTGAAGTAAACGACAAACTTTTCTTGAGAACATTTCCCTATCTGCAGGAAGAAACCACAATCCCTATTCAAAAAGAGATCTATGATAAAATAACTCAAACATATGGGATCAAAACCGAAAAAATCTATTATGACATAACTTCATCATATTTTGAGGGAAAAAGTTGTCCTCTCGCGAAATATGGTTACAATCGAGATGGGATAAATGGCAAAGTGCAGATCGTTATGGGATTGG
>JAHIFK010000114.1 GCA_018900975.1 Methanobacteriota archaeon | reverse complement strand
TAAAATAGTTGAAAAGATGACGTCCATGGGCAGTATGACACGCAGCTCCTGTTATGCATATCCTCAGCGCTTCTCGTGCAGATTGGCCCTCCAGGTCAATACCGCAAGCTCCTTCTTTATTACCCGTTAGGTCGCATTTCCCGTATGTGCAGTAATCGCACATGTCGCTCGTTGGTGTATACGTGGGGTTGTACCTGTCCAGGAGACGGTAGTCCCAGTTGCGAAGGCCGATGACCTCAGGTCTTGGAGTAGGACCTTCGGCTTCGAGTTGCGTCTCCTCCTCACCTATCGCGCCAATATTTATCTGGACATTCTCCAAACCTTCTATTACAAATTTTCCTTTCTTAACTATCATTAAATATCTCCGATGAACTCAAGTATTAATGGATTTCCTTTCCTCAGCGCTTCTGATATCTTATAATTTACCGGTGCTGTTATTTGAAATTCACATTCAGTTCAAGAACGATGTCAAACCCTAATTCATATTAATGTACTTAAACGTTACCATATTTATCATTAACGTCCGTTACAGTTAAAAAACCAAAGACTTAAATAAATTTATGACAACATTATTCCGGGTAGTTGTATGAAAAAAACCATCATAGTTGTGGACATGATCAATGATTTTATTACGGGAAAACTCGGTGGCCCCAGAGCCCAAAAAATAGTGCCCAATATTGCAGCCCTATTGAAAAAAGCAAGACATCAGGGCATTCCTGTCATATATCTTCGAGATGCTCACAGCGCGGGAGATAAGGAACTGGGCATCTGGGGGCAACATGCAATGAAAGATACAGAGGGGTCTGAAATAATACCTGAACTAAAACCGGAAAAAAACGATATCGTTATCGAAAAAAAATGGTACAGCGGGTTCGTGGATACCGAACTCCCGGCAATACTTAAAAAAACCGGAGCAGATACCCTGATATTTGTGGGCGTAAGTACTGACATCTGCGTCCAGAACAATGTTGGTCATGCTTATTTTTCTGGATTTGGAACAATAGTTCCAAATGACTGTGTTGCTTCAATAGATGAAGCTGCACACGAACAGGCGCTTAAATACATGAAGGACATCTATGGCGCCTGGATAACAACATCTGATAAAGTGTTATAGACGGTTTTCATGATCGCAGGAATAGATGAGGCGGGAAAGGGACCGGTCCTTGGTCCCATGTGCGTTGCTGGACTACTGGTGGATGAGAATAAACTTGACAATATTACCCGCATCGGTGTTAAGGATTCAAAAAAACTGACGCCCAAAAAGCGGGAAGCTCTTTCGGTTGAAATTAATAAGCTCGCTGATAAGATATTTATCCTTGAAGTCAGCCCAGGTCAGATAGATGAACTCAGGAAAGTGATCACTATGAACGAGATAATGGTCGCATGCTATGTGAAAGTGCTGGAAGAACTCAGGCCCGAAAGCGCTTTCGTGGATGCGGCTGACGTTATCGCAGAACGTTTCGGGGAGAATATAAAGAAAAAATATTCCAGTGATCTAAATATTACTTCAGAACACAATGCTGATGAGAAATACCCGATCGTCTCTGCTGCTTCCATCCTTGCAAAAGTAAGAAGGGACGAACTTGTCAGGAACATTGAAAAAAAAGCTGGTATTGAAATAGGGAGCGGCTATCCATCTGACCGGAAGACGATAACGTTCCTTGAGAACTGGGTCAGGGAACACGGCTCACTCCCCGATTTTGCCCGTAGTTCCTGGGAGACTTCAAAGAACATTATCGAGAGATCCAGGAAAAGCCAGAGGACAATAACTGACTACTGACCTTCTGTAAAAAAAGTTAATATATGAAAAGTCCCACTCTAATATATGGTAAATAGAAGGGAGTTCCTTGGATGGCTTGCAGCATTATTTTCTTTTGTTATGTCAGGATGCCTCGATAAATACCAGTTGGAGGAAAAAAAGATGGTCGGAGAGGGAATGCCATTGAAAAAAGCCATGAAGTCGCAAGTTTATGTGATTAAAACAAATGACAGGGTAACGGGAATAAGAGAATTGCTGGAACGCCTCGGCGCAGGCGATCTTTCCGGGAAAAAGGTCGCCATCAAAGCCAATTACAACAGCTCTGACCCATTCCCTGCTTCCACTCATCCTGATACCCTGGGAACTATTGTGGATCTCCTGAAAGAGAATGGAGCAGGCATAGTACTGGCTGAGAGAAGCGGCATGGGGAACACAAGAAAAGTTCTTGAAGATACAGGAGTTCTGGAACTTGCAGGAAAAAAGGGATTCGATGTTGCTGTATTGGACGAAAGCAAGAGCGGGTGGAACAGGGTAATGCCGCAGGGAAGCCACTGGAAGAATGGATTCCTGTTTCCCGATGTCTTTAGTTCGGCAGATGATAGCCGAAATAAACGCGGCTTACGAACCCGTTTTCGTAATAATGGATGGGATCGATGGATTTTCAAAAGGGGGACCTGATGCCGGGACACTTATTTCACCCGGCATACTTCTTGCGAGCAGGGACAGGGTGGCTCTGGATGCCGTTGGGGTGGCAGTGCTGAGGATATACGGAACTACGGACGCTGTCTCAAAAGGCGGGATTTTCGGGCAGGAGCAGATAGAAAGAGCCACTCAACTGGGTCTTGGCGCCGCATCTTCAGATGAAATAGAGCTTATCGCAGTTAATAAAGAAGCTGGGGATATCTGCAAAAAAATTGATGAGAAAATCAGGCAAACCTGATCTATATGAGTAGCTCCATCTCCAGATCTTCTTCTTTCATCCTCTTTTTAAGATATTCCATATCCAGTTTATCCCGGTACGCTCCTTCAAGCACCTGCGCCTGCTCGCAATCGTACTGCGATTTCCAGTGCTTGCAGGCATTCAATCTGTCAACGATCAGATATTCGATAGAAATAATACGAATAAGTTTCCCTTCATGTAATACCTCATTCACACGTCTGCCTTCTGCCGATGAGCCCACGATCTCGATACCAATGTCCTTTGTGTAGAACCAGTGGCGCCCTGTCTTTGAAAAACCGATGCTGTCAAAAAGTTTGGTGTTGGGAGAGCTATCATGAAATATTTGAAAGTTAGAAACTGCAGGGTTTCGGCCTTGATGAACGCGGATTTGTGATAGCGTATCTGCGTTGCGTGCCTCGAAGCACAAGAAAGAGAGAACAAACAAAAAGGACATCAAAATGAATGTAACGGCACTATGTCCACCGGGGTTAAAATCCCACTGCGCAGGTCTGCTCCTGC
>JAHIFK010000113.1 GCA_018900975.1 Methanobacteriota archaeon | reverse complement strand
TATCTGATAGACCACCTGCACACGCTTCTTCCCGGCAAGTATAAGAGAAGCATCGCAAAGCAATTTGAGAGAGCGACCCTGAAAGGCGCAGACAAGATACTTGTGATCAATAAGGGGCTGAAAGATTATGCTGTGGAAATGGGCGGGGATATCAATAAGATCTCAGTTCATTCGTCATCGGTTAAGAGAAAAACCGTACGATAGGACACGGATTACACAGATGACACGGATACGCGCGGATCCGTGTAAATCCGTCTGATCCGTGTTATCCGTGTTCTCGGTTTAAACTAAACATGGAAAATAAAAAACCATTTGAATAAATGCACAAATCAAGCGTGTTAAATTCCTTAACCGATGACAAATGGATCTCAGTGATACCCGCAGGTGTGGATCTTGAGAGATTCAATCCGGGTGTGGATGGTTCTGCAATAAGGGAAAAGTACGGCATAAAAAAGGATGAGATCTTGTTATTTTTTATGGGATGGATCTACGAGTTCTCAGGTATGAAGGAGGTCGCAGAAAGCATTTCCACCACAGATAATAACTGACTTTATATAATTCCAAAGTCCGGGCGCCTGTCAGAACCCCACGCAACCACCATGCACCGCAGTACCGATGCAATCAAAACGAAATAGAACACAGATGACACGGATGACATGGATGCACACGGATCGGGCTGAAACTGCATTTTTTGACAGCATATATTAAAAAAACCACCGAGCGCGCAGAGAACACAGAGTGCGGCTAAAGCAACCGGTTCATGATGCCGATACATGCTCATGAACATGTAGGAAAGAGATATATGTATCAGGGAATATTTACCCGATACAAATTAACAAAAACATCTATCTGGATTTTCCAGTGATGCGGTGGTGTTCCAAATTTGAAAGAAGTGGTATTGCAGCAAACATCAGTACAGAACAGCGTATCCCGGCAGCTTCCGGGAAGATTCAAAGGCGACCCTGAATGAACATCCTTATGACCTCTATCCTGGATATGAAGAAATCCCAGCACAATAGACCGCATCAGTTGGTGAAGCATTTATCGAAGAAGCATGACATCACGGTGCTGAGCATCAATGACTGGTGGAAGGGAGGGCAGGAGGATATGTGTGGGGAAAAGATACGAAAAAAGATAACGAGTCCATAATATTTATCTACTATGATATACCAATGAATACGTTGATGCAGAAATGTCATAGCATAATTGTAACTGGTAAAGTACAAGATATTGGTTTTAGGTCTATTGTAGAACATATCGGAAGGTCATTTGGTATGCCAGGCCTGGTTTTTAATTCAAAGGATGGTAGTGTTAATATTCTTTGTTGTGGTGAGGATAGCGTAATAGATAATTTTACGCAAACAATAAAGGTACGAGGGGAGGAGAGTGGCGCTGAAATTGAAGGTATCAAAGAACAACTATTGCCTTTTATTGATCTGCCAGATGAGTTCTCAAAGGTATCCTCAGATGATGAAATAGATATCGGAAGAAAGCTCGATAAAGGTAATCTTTTATTGGCTACAATGATAATTGATAATAAGACCGGATTCAATGATATTAAGACTGGATTAAATAACCTGACCACGATGATGTATGAACATAATACCCGCCTCGAAGCAATCCTTGAAAAATTGGTCGAGAGATAACTCAATAATTACCATCGCCAATAATAGAGCACGGCTGACTCTGAATAACCCATCACAACTACAGGCACTTTGCAAATATTTATCTGCAAATTCTCGCAGATTTAATGCTATGGTTATTGAAAATCTCTTCCAATAAATAATCACTTAATTTTTATATTTTCACAGTTCTGGCGCACTATATGAACCCCATGCAACCAACAGGCACGAATGGAGCAAGTAAACGATAACAACGAACTCAAAACTAACTCCGGCAGCGTGAGTAGGTTTCAGTTCGTTCGAGTTAGTTGTCAATTAAAATATTAAAATCCCGGCGCCTGTCAGAACCCCACGCAACCACCATGCTCCACAGTACCGATGCAATCAAAACGAAATAGAACACAGATGACACGGATGACACGGATGCACACGGATCGGGCTGAAACTGCATTTTTTGACAGCCTATATTAAAAAAAACCACCGAGCGCGCAGAGAACTCAGAGTGCGGCTAAAGCAACCGGTTCAAGATGCGGATACATGCTCATGAACCTGTGGGAAAGAGATATATATTTCGGGGAATATTTACCTGCTATCATTAACAAAAACATCTATCCGGATATTCCAGTGATGCGGTGGTGTTCCAAATTTGAAAGAAGTGGTATTGCAGCAAACATCAGTACAGAACAGCGTATCCCGGCAGCTTCCGGGAAGATTCAAAGGCGACCCTGAAGGAAGATCCTTATGACCTCTATCGTGGATTTGAAGAAATCCCAGCACAATAGACCGCACCAGTTCGTGAAGCATTTATCTAATTTGAAAGGATGGTGGAATAATTATAATAATTGCAATTATACCAGCATTCAATGAGCAAAAGAGCATTGGTAGTGTGGTTTTGCTCACAAAAAAACATGTCGATGAAGTCATTGTCATCGACGACGGGAGCAAAGATCACACATCTGAGATAGCAAATCTGGCTGGAGCAAAGGTTATACGTCATCCATTCAACAAAGGCAAAGGTGCTGCCCTGAAGAGTGGTTTTGAAGCAGCAAGAAGAGCAGATATTATCATTACCCTGGATGGAGATGGTCAGCATGATCCGGATGAAATCCCAAAACTTCTGGAACCGATCATGAAAGGTGTAAGCGACGTTGTTATTGGCAGTCGCTATATAAACGGAAATCGAAAGAACACTCCTTTATACCGTAGAGCAGGGCAGATAGTACTTGACTGGATCACCAACAAGATTAGCGGGCTTCATATCAAGGATACGCAGAGCGGGTTCAGGGCATTTTCCAGACATGCGGTGCCTGTATTCAGTTTCAGCCAAAAAGGAATGGCGATAGAGAGCGAAATGCTAATGGATGCCTCAAGAGCTTATCTCAGGATAAATGAAGTCGAGATTGCTGTGAAATACTATGAGGATAAACTGACGTTAAATCTTGTTTTGAAAGGATTGAATATATTATTTAGCCTTATATTTATTGCGACTAATCCATTTAGACCGGGAGGATTATTTCATGACAACAATTGGCGATGACAACCTCAGGTTTTATGGAAATAATTAGCGGCAGATTAACTCCGATGAAGATGGATAAAAGATCGATCTCTCCTCATTATTACAATAATAATTATATGAATTAATTAATACAATCAGAAGGATTTAAATATAATGACATTGTGTAGGCATTCAGGTGGAGATTTCGTATCCATTCCCTGGTATCACAAATCATCAAAAGGGATCTATATGTCAATAACAGCGGTTTTATCTGCATTCAATAATGAAGTTACAATAAGTAACGTAGTCCTTCAAACACTTGCGCATGCAGACCGTGTCATTGTGGTGGATGATGGAAGCACGGATGGTACCGCAGAAAAAGCACGACTTGCGGGAGCAGAGGTGATCAGGCATAACATCAATCAGGGGAAAGAGGCGGCACTGCGGACAGGATTTGCGCTTGCGGCGCAGAACGGGGCTAAAGTCATAGTGACCATGGACAGCGGCGGCAGGCACGACCCGGCAGATATAAGGAAGCTTGCAGAGCCAATACTTTGCGGTGAGGCAGACATGGTGAAGGGGAGTTATAATGGTTCGGGAGAAGGTATTACAGGTACTAATATTGATTTCAGGGCTTTTTCAAGGAACTGCTTTAATTATCTAATTACAGAAGAAGGCAATATTCTCAATACAATAAACGAAAAAGGACTGAAGGTCATAGAAGTACAGATCGGGCATAATGGTTCGAAGGACAGTCAATCTCCGAGCACAATGACGAGTATCGGGATTATCAATCATAAATTGAATTATCTTACGTTAGGTAGTATTATTACAATCACAAAGAAATATGTCGAAAAAGTCTATGTGGTGAACGATACTGAAAATGAAGCCATATCAGAGATTGTAAGGTTATGTGGGGCCAAAATTATCAACGTGTCTGAAAATGGCAATAAATCGATATTGAAAGAAATAATGCAATTAGAAAAAAACCACAAGGGAAAATTTTTTGTTACTCTATATGGCGATGGCACTCATGATCCTGGAAAAATCCCTCAACTTGTCGATCCAATAATGAAAAGCGAGTTTGATATTGTTGTGGATTCATCTTCAATTAAACCAGATCCGTATGTCAATGAAAATGCTTTGCTCTTCTCGAAAGGAAAAGCATATCAAAAGCAGAAAAAAAATGGTGGCTCTGGTTTTGCTGCATGTTCGATCAAATGCCTGGAGACACTTGATTTTTCAAACAATGGGAAAGACATCACAAAGCAGATACTACAAAATGCAAAGAATGCCAACCTGAAAGTCAAATATCTGCATTTTGATACAAATCAACCTTCTGGATTATTGGATATGTACGATATAGGTGTTGTGGTCCCTGCATACAATGAGGAACTACTGATAGAAGAAACAATTAATGGTATCCCGAAATATGTCAACAAGATTTATATCATCGATGACTGCAGCAGGGACAGAACCCCCGAGATCATAAAAGGTATGACAGATCCCAGAATTGTTTCAATCAGGCATGAAAAGAATAAAGGAGTTGGCGCAGCCATTGTCACAGGTTACAAACAGGCACTGGAAGATAATATGGATATTGTGGCTGTCATGGCAGGGGATAACCAGATAGACCCCGAGCAACTTCCACGTCTTCTCATGCCGATCATCGAGGGAAAGGCTGATTATACCAAGGGGAACAGGCTTCTCAGTAAGGATTTTCGATCTGGTATGAGCGAATGGAGATCAATTGGCAACGGCATGCTTACCCTTATCACGAAGATAGGGAGCGGGTACTGGCATATTATGGACCCCCAGAATGGATACGCGGCAATATCAAAGAATGCTCTTGAAGTAATTGATCTTGATTCCATCTATCCCTACTACGGTTATTGCAACGACATGCTTGTGAAGTTGAATACTTTTGAAATGAGAGTGATGGATATTGTGATGCCAGCTCGCTATGGCAGAGAGAGATCAAAGATCAAATACAGCAGCTATATAATGAAGGTGGCGCCAATGATATTCAGGAGATTCCTGTGGCGCCTTAAAACAAAATATATGGTGCTGGATTTCCATCCACTGGTGTTCTTCTATATAGCAAGCATGGTCCTTGTACCCGCTGGAGTGCTTTTCGGTGTGTGGATTTTCCACCAAAAATGGAATCGAATTCCCGTTTCAGTGAACTATCCACTGCTGGATGTATTCATATTACTCATGGGATTGCTGTTCCTGTTATTTGCTATGCTCTTTGACATGCAGGCAGATAATAGCAGGCGCCAGATGATTTAATTACTCCTTTCCTTTTTTCCTGGAAAACGAGTATACCAGGACAAATAACATGATAATAATAGATCCAAGTGATTCGGAGATGAAAACATAAGAGAAACCAGGAACATAGGAGCTCCTGAACATATCCAAGAAATAGTTTATCCAGTCTTCCGACTTACCGGGGGGAAACATCCATCCAAAAAGAGGCCAGAAAAAATTAACCGGCTTTTCCCACAGACGGTCTTCAAGCAGGTGAAGGGACGAAGCCCCGGATACCATGAACAATCGCGCATCACCGCGACGTTTGTAGAGATAAAAACCCGCGAGGCTCAAGAGAAGGCAGAATACGAGAGTATGAGCTATAAGATACCCATTTGCGATAGAAGAGGCAAATATTACCCTGCCGATGGGCTTATCTATGATATCGGGCAGGATGGATCCGAGGGCCACATACCAGTAATTGATCCGACCGCGAATACCTGGCACAAGATACCCGAGGATGTAAAACAAGGCAAGTGTGATCCCGAGGTGTCCGAAAAGGAACATGGTAAATCAACATGCTTCCTGACTTCAAAAATGCTTTCCATGATGCGCCGCGACATCGACAGAAAGCCTGGGAATGCGCTTTTTACGGCGAGGATAGGGGCTGAGGCGGGAATAAGGGCGACGTATTATTTCAGTAGGTATGGAAGTGCATATCGACCTGAGATCATGAGGGAGATAGAAGGCATGGGGCATGAGGTGGGATATCATTATGAGGTGCTGGGGAAGGCGAAAAGTGATTAAGCATTTCTAAGGACTGCATGAGGTCTACGATGCACAACATATCGATATCTATACTAAAGATTTATTGTGGTCTGAATCATAACATAGATTAGTATTTGATAAGAAGTGATTCATATCAAGATAACCAGAACATATAAATTGACGAGAATAAACAATAATGAGACAATTTAATAATGAATTATTAGATGAGATAAAAAAAAGGATTATTGAAAAAGTCCATCCTGAAAAGATCATTCTTTTTGGTTCACATGTGTGGGGTAAACCGGAAGAATCAAGCGATATAGACCTATTTGTGATCCTACCTCATTCAGATCAGCCTTCTTATCGCCGAGCAAGAGTTATTTATGAAGTATTGCAGGGTATAAAATATCCTATCGACATTATTGTGCAGACTCATGATGAAGTTGAAAAGAATAAATTGGTAAGAACATCACTTGTAAGTAATATTCTATCCAAAGGTAAAGTATTATATGGATGATCCAAGGAGTAATGAAGTCTTTCAATGGCTTATAAAGGCTGAACATGATATCGGTTCAGCTCGTCGTCTCCTGAGTGGAGATTTTCCCTACCTTGATACTGCCGTATACCATTGCCAGCAGGCTGCCGAGAAATCTTTGAAAGCATATCTGACCTTAAAGGATACACCTTTCCAAAAGATCCATGATCTTTCATTCCTGATCGAACAGTGCAAGGAATTAGATCTTGAATTTGAGCGAATCATGGATATTTCTTCCATATTAACACCCTATGCTATCGCTTTTAGATATCCCGGGGATGTAATTGAGCCAGATCCACAAGATGCGGACGAAGCATTAAGATTAGGTGTTGAAGTATTTGATTTTGTCCTTAATAAAATGCCTGACGATATAAAAAAAGCGGTTTTAGAACAAAAAAGATCATAAAAACCATGCCCCTCGATTTCACCCTCTCCAAATTCCGCTCCCTCTGCACCAGCGTAGCGCAGCACTACCCCACCCTGACGCTGGCAGAGTACTTCCAGGGAAAGAAGCTGCCTGAAAGATTCGCCATGATG